>NZ_CP093528.1:300000-442500 GCF_022682305.1 Shinella zoogloeoides | reverse complement strand
ACTTGTAGAGGAAGGAAACCGCATAGACGGCCAGCGCCGCGACGAGGCCGAGGTAGAAGACCACGAGAATCCAGCGGCTGGACAGGATGATGCGTTCGACCAGAAGTTCGAGGGATTTCATCGGGCAGGCTCCATCGGGAATCGTCAGACTATCGACCGCTGATTAGCCAAAGGGCCGCGGACCCGCAAGGCGCCCACGAAAAAGGCGGCGTCCGCAGACGCCGCCTTTTCCAGGATCACTCTGTCCTCATGCCCTGCGGAAGAAGCCTGCGACCAGCGACAGGACCAGAAGGGCCAGGAAGACGAAGAACAGGATCTGCGCGATGCCGGCAGACGCGCCGGCAATGCCGCCGAAGCCGAGCAGGCCGGCGACGAGGGCGATCACGAGAAAGACCACAGCATAATAGAGCATTTTCGAACTCCTTCTTTCCATCGCTGGGACAACGGGGGCGGACGGAAAAGGTTCCCGTGGTTGCGGCCGGCGAAATGCGGCAACCGCCAGCGCGCGCCGGGAACAAATTCACCCCTGCCACGTTGTCGGCTCGCCACGCGACAGCACGACCGCCGCCGCGCGGACCATCTCAAGCAGGAAACGGGCCTTGCGGCCCGCTTCGCGATTATCCAGGTCTGGAGAAGAATGCGCTCAGGAACCGCTCTCGGCCCTTCGCTCGGCTTCGTCGAGCTTTTCGAGAAGATCGAGCAGGCGATCGGGCACCGGTTCGGTCTCGACGGCGTCGTAGAAAGACTTGAGCTTGCGGCCGATCGCGCCGTTGGGGTCGAAAGCGGCCGTGGCGGAGGTTATTCCACCGGCGCGTCTCTTGTCGTTGCTGGGCTCGGTCATGGTCCTGTTTCCATTGCGTGCCGCCCGCTATCTTCCTTTTGCCCAAAAATCCCAATAGCAAGTCAGACTTAGCATGCTACCAATAGGTTTCCGCATGATGAACTCTATCGGAAACGGTTCCGATACGGAACAGATCCAGGGAGAACGAAATGTCACTTTCCACCCGTATCGCACCGCATCTCGCCTATCTGAGGCGGTTTTCCCGGGCCGTAACGGGTTCCCAGACCTCCGGTGACGCCTATGTCGCCGCCACGCTGGAAGCGCTGGTCGCCGATATCTCGCTTTATCCGGAGGGCCGCAGCGACCGAATCGCCCTTTACCGGCTCTATTGCACGCTCTTCGACAGGCTCAACGTGACGCTGCCGGACAATGCCTCGCCTTTCAGCTGGGAGCGACAGGCGGCCGCCAACCTTGCCAACCTGCCGCCGGACGAACGCAAGGCCTTCCTGCTCGTCGCCGTCGAAGGCTTCGACATCGCCGAGGGTGCGGATATCCTGGACGTTTCGCCGGAGCGTTTCGCCGGATTGCTCGACGAAGCCTCGCGCGACATCTCGCAACAGGTCGCGACCGACATCATGATCATCGAGGACGAGCCGCTGATCGCCATGGACATCGAGGACATGGTGAAGGGTCTCGGCCACAACGTGACGGGCATCGCGCGTACCCATTCGGAAGCGGTCGAACTCTATCACCGCACCTCGCCGCGCATGGTGCTGGCCGATATCCAGCTTGCCGACGGCAGCTCGGGCATCGATGCCGTGAACGACATCCTGAAGAACAGCACGATCCCGGTGATCTTCATCACCGCCTTCCCGGAGCGGCTGCTGACGGGCGAAAAGCCGGAGCCGGCCTTCCTCGTCACCAAGCCGTTCAACCCGGACATGGTGAAGGCGCTGATCAGCCAGGCGCTGTTCTTCGACGAACAGGCGCGGCTCGCAAAATCCGCATAAACAGAAAGGCCCGCGCAAGCGGGCCTTTTTTCAGCGGCTCAGCCCGTCGAGGGCGGACGCGACGATGGCATCTATCGAGGCATCGATATCGACGGTCACGACGCCCGCCTCGCAGGACGGATCCTCCAGCGTCGCAAGCTGGCTGTCGAGCAGGCTGACGGGCATGAAGTGCCCTTCCCGCGCGGCCATGCGGGACATCAGCAATTCGCGGCTTCCCTTTAGGAAGACGAATGCGAGCTTGCCGCCGGCGGACGAGCGCAGGCGGTCACGGTAGGCTTTCTTCAAGGCGGAGCAGGAGACGACGACGCTGCCGTTGCCGGCAAGCACGTCCGCCATCGCCCGGCCGACCGTGTCGAGCCAGGGCCAGCGGTCCTCGTCGGTCAAGGCGATACCGTGGGACATCTTGTCCACATTGACGGCGGGATGCAGGCTGTCGCCTTCGATGAAGGCGGCGCCGAGGCTTGCGGCAAGCCCCTCGGCGACCGAGGTCTTGCCGCAACCGGAAACGCCCATGACGACGACCGCGCAGGCGTTGTTCATGGCGTCGGCGCCATCAGGCGACGCGCTGGCGCTTTTCGATGCGGGCGCGGATGGCGTCCACGTCGACGCGGGGCGTCGCGGCGAAGAGCGTCTTGGTATAGCTGTGCTGCGGGTCGTCGAAGACCTGGTCGCGGCTGCCATATTCCACCGCCTCGCCGAAATACATCACCATCACATCGTCGGCGATGTGGCGCACGACCGAAAGGTCGTGGCTGATGAAGACATAGGTCAGGCGGAACTCGTCCTGCAGGTCGGCGAGCAGGTTGAGCACCTGGGCCTGGACCGAAAGGTCGAGCGCCGAGACCGGCTCGTCGAGGACCAGCAGACGCGGGTTCAGCATCAGCGCGCGGGCGATGGCCACGCGCTGGCGCTGGCCGCCGGAGAACATGTGCGGGTAGCGCCCGTAATGCTTCTCCTCCAGCCCCACCTTCTTCAGCATGGCCATGGCGCGGTCGCGCCGTTCGCCGGCCGGGATCTTCGTGTTGATGACCAGCGGTTCCGTGAGGATATCGCCGATCTTCTTGCGCGGATTGAGCGAACCGTAGGGATTCTGGAAGACGATCTGCACCTTGCTGCGCATTTCGGCGGTCAGCGGCTCGCTGGCGATATCGACCTTGCGGCCGTCGATCAGCATTTCGCCCTCGGTGATCGGATCGATCATCGTGACCATGCGGGCAAGGGTGGACTTGCCGCAGCCGCTTTCGCCGACGATGGCAAGCGTCTTGCCTTCCTCGACCTTGAAGCTCACGCCCTTGACGGCGCGAACGGTCTTGGCCGGCTTCATGAGGCTGCCGGGGATGTGGTAGTCGCGCTTGAGGTTTTTTGCTTCGAGAACAGGGGTCATCGCATGGCTCCCGCAAAGATCTCGGCGTCGGTCAGCTTTTCCGTGATCGTCGGCAGACGGCCGCCCGTGGCGTTCTCCGGCAGGGCCGAGAGAAGAGCCTTGGTATAGACACTCTTGGGGGCGGTGAAGAGCGAGAGCACGTCGGCTTCCTCGATCTGGCGGCCCTTGTACTGCACGATGACGCGGTCGGCGGTTTCGGCGACGACGCCCATGTCGTGGGTGATGATGATGAGGCCCATGCCGTGTTCGGCCTGGAGCTTCATCAGGAGGTCGAGGATCTGCTTCTGGATCGTCACGTCGAGCGCGGTGGTCGGCTCGTCTGCGATGAGGAGCTTCGGATTGCAGGCGAGCGCCGTGGCGATCATCACGCGCTGGCACTGGCCGCCCGACATCTGGTGCGGATAGTGGCCGAGGCGCTCTTCCGGGTTCGGGATGCCGACCAACTGGAACAGTTCGATCGCCCGGTCGCGGCGCGCCTTGCGGCCGAGATCCGTGTGGATGCGCAGCACTTCCTCGATCTGGTAGCCGACCGTGAAGCACGGATTGAGGCTGGCGATCGGTTCCTGGAAGATCATGGCGATATCCTTGCCGATGATCCTGCGCCGCTCGCTGTCCGACATCGACCGCATGTCGCGGCCGTTGAAGGTGAGAACGTCGGCCGTCACCTTAGCCGTCCAGGGCAGGAGGCCCATGGCGGCGAGCATGGAAACGGACTTGCCCGAACCGGATTCGCCGACGATGGCGAGGACATCGCCCTCGTCGACCTTGAGGGAAACCCCGTCCACGGCGCGGAAGGGACCGGATGCCGTCTGGAATTCGACGGTGAGGTTTTTGATTTCGAGAAGCGACATCACGACCTCTTCAGCTTGGGATCGAGGGCGTCGCGCAGGCCGTCACCCATGAGGTTGATGGCAAGCACGGTGACGAGGATGGCAAGGCCGGGGAAGGTGACGACCCACCAGGCGCGCTGGATGAATTCGCGCGCTTCGGCAAGCATCGTGCCCCATTCCGGCGTCGGCGGCTGGGCGCCCATGCCGAGGAACCCGAGAGCCGCCGCGTCGAGGATCGCCGCCGAGAAGGCGAGCGTGGCCTGGACGATGAGCGGCGCAAGGCAGTTCGGCAGGATCGTCAGGAACATCAGGCGTAGCGTGCCGGCGCCGGCGACCTGCGAGCCGATGACGTAATCCTTGGACTTTTCCGTCATCACCGCCGCACGCGTCAGGCGCACGAAATGCGGCTGGTTGACGAGCGAGATGGCGATCATGGCGTTGAGCAGCCCCGGCCCCAGCACGGCCACCAGCACGAGGGCGAGCAGCAGCGAGGGGAACGCCAGGATGATATCCATGATGCGCATGATGAAGGTGTCGACCTTGCCGCGGAAATAGCCAGCGACGAGACCGATCAGCACGCCCGAGACCACCGACAGCGTCACGACGACGAGACCGATGAAGAGCGAGAAGCGCGCGCCGTAGATGAGGCGAGAGAGGATGTCGCGGCCGACGGCGTCGGTTCCGAGAAGATAGCTCCAGTTGCCGCCCGCGGAGAAGGCCGGCGGCAGGAGAAGGACCTCGCGGTTCTGGATGCTCGGGTCATGCGGCGCGACGAAGGGTGCGAAGACCGCCAGGACCAGGATCACCAGGAAGACGGCAAGGCCGATGACGGCGCCCTTGTTGCGCGAGAAATAGAACCAGAACTCGGAAAAGCCCGAGGGCGGCGTGGTGTTTTGAACAGCCGTGCTCATGGATCGCCTCCTAGTGCCGGATACGCGGATTGACCCAGCCGTAGAGCAGGTCGACCACGAGGTTGACGATCATGATGACGGCGGCGATCAGCATCAGGCCACCCTGCACCACGGCATAGTCACGCTTGAAGACGCTGTCGACCATCCACTTGCCGATGCCCGGCCAGGAGAAGATCGTCTCGGTGAGGATGGCGCCCGCGAGCAGCACGCCGACCTGAAGGCCGATCGTGGTGATGACGGGGATCATCGCGTTGCGCAGCGCATGGATGCCGACGACGCGGAAGGGCGAGAGGCCCTTGGCGCGGGCGGTGCGGACATAGTCCTCGCCCAGCACTTCCAGCATGGCCGAGCGGGTCTGGCGCGCGATGACGGCGAGCGGGATCGTCGCAAGGACCACCGTCGGCAGAATCAGATAGGTCAGGGCCGACTTGAAGGCCCCGACCTGCCCGGAGATCAGGCTGTCGATCAGCATGAAGCCGGTCACCTGCGGGAAGAAGTACATCAGCGAGATGCGCCCCGAGACCGGCGTCCAGCCGAGGTAGCCGGAGAAGAAGATGATGAGCAGCAGGCCCCACCAGAAGATCGGCATCGAGTAGCCGACGAGCGCGACGCCCATGATCGACTGGTCGAGCCAGGTGCCGCGCTTGACCGCGGCCAGCACGCCGGCCGGAATGCCGAGCAGGACGGCGACGATGATGGCGCAGAGCGAAAGCTCGAGCGTGGCCGGGAAGAGGTTCACGAAGTCATCGAGAACCGGCCGCTTGGTGACGATCGACGAGCCGAAATCGCCCTGGAGCAGGCCGGTCAGATAGTCGAAATACTGGATATACATCGGACGGTCGAGGCCGAGCTGGTGCATGAGCTCGGTGTGCCGTTCCGGCGACATGACGCGCTCGCCCGACATCAGCATGACCGGGTCGCCCGGTAGAAGTCGAATGAAGGAGAACGCGATGATCGATACCCCGATGAACGTGGGTATCAGGACGGTGAGCCGTCCGAAGATGAAGCGCAACATGGGAGCCAATCCCTTCTTTTTGAAAAACCGGCGGCCCGAATGCCTTCGGACCGCCGGCCAATGCACGCTCTTTGCGGCGTGCCTTTCTTGTGCCCGATATTACTCGGCGATGTCTACACCGTCAAAGCGGTGAATGCCCAGCGGGTCCATCTTGAAGCCCGAAACCTTCTTGCTCATCGGAACGACGACGAGCGAGTGGTCGAGGGTGTTCCACGGCGCTTCGCGCTTGAAGATCACCTGGGCCTCTTCATAGAGCTTCGTGCGCTCCGCGATGTCGGCGGTTTCCTTCGCCTTGGTCATCAGGTCGTCGAACTCCTTGTTGCACCACTGCGCGCGGTTGTTGCCGCCGACGGCATCGCAGCCGAGCAGGGTATCAAGGAAGTTGTCCGGGTCGCCGTTGTCGCCCGTCCAGCCGAGGATGGCCGCGCCGTCGCGGTCCTTGGCGGAGGAGAGCTTCAGGTACTCGGCCCATTCGTAGGAGACGATCTCGGCTTCGACGCCGATCTTGGCGAGGTCGGCCTGCATGAGTTCGGCCGCACGGCGGGCGTTCAGCATGTAGGGACGGGCGACCGGCATGGCCCAGATCTTCATCTTGAGACCGGCGGCGCCGGCTTCCTCGAGCATCTTCTTGGCCGCTTCCGGATCGTACTTGTCGTCTTCGACGGCGTTGTTGTACGACCACATGGTCGGCGGGATCGGGTTCTTGGCGACCGTTGCCGCGCCCTGGAAGACGGCGTCGACGATGGCCTGGCGGTTGACCGCCATGTTGAGCGCCTTGCGGACCTCGACCTTGTCGAACGGCGGAACCAGCGTGTTATAGGCGAGGTAGGCGACGTTCAGGCCTTCCTGCTCCAGAACCGTCAGGTTCTCGTCCTTCTTCAGCTCGGCAACGTCGGCGGCGTTCGGATAGGCCATGATGTGGCATTCGCCGGCCTTCAGCTTCTGCGCGCGGACGGCGGCATCCGTGGTGATGGCGAACACGAGGTCGTCGATCGGCTGCTTGCCGGCCCAGTAGTCCGGGTTCGCCTTGTAGCGGATCGCGGCATCCGTCTGGTAGGCGACGAAGGTGAAGGGACCCGTGCCCAGCGGCTGCTGGTTCAGGAGTTCCATCTTGCCGTCAGCCTGCAGCTTGTCGGCATATTCCTTGGAGATGATCGAGGCGAAGTCCATGCCGAGATTGGCGATGAACGGCGCTTCCGGGCGCTTCAGCACGAACTTGACCGTCAGGTCGTCGACCTTCTCGATCTTCTCGATAAGGTCAGGGAAGCCCATGCCCGCGAAATATTCCCAGGACGCGCCGGCGACATACTTGTTCCACGGATTGTCAGTCTTGTACTGGCGCTCGAACGAGAAGATGACGTCGTCGGCGTTCAGATCGCGGGTCGGGGTGAAGAAGTCCGTCGTCTGGAACTTCACGCCCTTGCGCAGCTTGAAGGTGTATTCCTTGCCGTCGGCAGAAACTTCCCAGCTCTCGGCCAGGCCCGGCTCGACTTCCGTGCCGCCGTGCTTGAACTCGACGAGGCGGTTGTAGACGGTGCGCGACGTGGCGTCGAAGGTCTGGCCGCCCGTGTAGAGGCCGGGGTCGAACCCTTCCGGCGAGGCTTCAGAGCAATAGACCAGCGTCTTCGACCAGGCGGCCGTTGCCATCATCGAGGCAAGCGCCGTCGCTGCGAGGAGAGTAGTCAGCTTTTTCATCGTGTGAGCTTCCCAGGTTTGCTTTTTTCTCTTGCTTGCGGTCACGGGCGCGTGTCCAGCCCCGTCCGTGCGCGGATGGAACGACATTTGCCGCAGGATTGCAATAAGTGCGCGAACAAATTTGTCCAAACGGAAAAATCCACGCAACACTATTCTCCACAGCATTGGGAATGCCGGTAAAATTGCTTCAAACCGGCGCGCCAGACAGCCGCGTCCCTTGGGCCGGGACAGTGGAAAAACGATAACCGCGTTTAACATTCCCTTTTCTTATCAGTATGTTACAGATACGCCCATCGAAAGACACCCATACCCTTGCGAAATTGCCCCGTAAAACCCTTTGCCTCCTTGGATTGCGGCGCTAGATTGTATTGCGTGGAATCTAGGGGGTAGGCGCCACGTGACTACACTGAACGGACATTTCCGAAGATACGGTTTCGAAGGCGATCTTGAGAAAGCCCTCAATCGCGTCGATTTCTTCCGTATCTTCCACACGATGGCGCTACGCTACGGCTTCGAGCATTTCGGCGTGCTTCAACTGGCGAACGAGCACGAGCCGAGCACGCTTGCCGGCCGCCTGATGCTGCACGACCTGCCGGCGGGCCTCGCCGAAACCTACGACAAGCGCCATCGCCTCAACGACAGCGCCCTCTTCAAGAGCTTCTACCGATCGACGATCTCCACCGTCTGGCGCACCGGCGACCGCCTGCAGAACGGCGCGGCGCAAGGCGCCGACTTTCTCGAGCAGGTCGGCTTCGACATGGCGCTCGCCGTTCCGGTGCACGCGGTCAACGGCACGCGCTATATCGTGCTCTTCCTCGGCGACGGCACGGATATCGGTAGCACCGAGCATTTCAAGGTCTGCTACGAGGCCAATTGCGCCTTCGACTATTTCCACCGCCAGGTCCCCGCCAACAAGGCGGGCATGGGGCTGACGCCGCGCGAAACGGAAATCCTGCGCTGGATCTCCTACGGCAAGACGGCGAGCGAGATCGCGCTCATCGTTTCCGTATCCGAGCATACCGTGAACTCGCATACGGCGACGATCCTCAAGAAACTCGACGTGGTCAACCGCACGCAGATGGTCGCCAAGGCCATACGCGAGCAGATCATCCAGTAACGCGCAAAACAGGTCCGTGCGTTGCGGATAGGTAGAGTTAGGGACTTGTTAACAGGCGCGGGCTGGATGACAGTAAGCGCGGCTTTCGAGGCTGACGCCTCTCCGATACAGCAGGTTTACCGGCTACCATGACAGCAACAGTGCATATCCTGCTCGTCGACGACGACCCCACCGAAAACATCATCCTCGGCGCACTGATGCGCAAGGTCGCAAGCTATGCGATCACGCTTCATTATGTGGAGACCGTGGACGACGCGCTCGGCTTCATCCGCGCGTCCGGCCCGCCGCTCGACATGATCCTGATGGATAACCGGCTCCAGCCGCAGGCGGATTTCCGGGAAACCGTGCCGGAGCTGCGCCGTGCCGGCTATATCGGGCCGATCGGCGTGATCTCCTCGTCGATCAGCGACGCCTATTTCCAGAAGATCGACGATTACGGCGTCGACTTCCGCATCGACAAGGCGGAACTGGACCCGACGGCCATCGAATTCATCCTGCGGGAATATGTCGGGCGCGACGTCGGCGCCGGCATCTGAGGCAGCCGGCGTCATTCCAGGAAAAAGCTGGCGTCAAGCCGCCATCACCAAGGGAAAAGCCGGCGTCAAGCCGCCGGCTGGCGGGCCACGGCGTTTTCCAGGCCAAGCAGCATGCCGATCTGCGGACGCGCCTTGACGAGATCGTCGATCGTATATTGCTGCAACACCTCGAAGAAGGCGTTCAGCGCCTTGCGCAGCGCGGCGTTCAAACCACAGCTATCGACGAGCGGGCATTCAATCTCGCCCGCCTCGAAACATTCCGCCATCGCGAAGGAATCTTCCGTCACCCGCACCACGTCGAACAGCGTGATCTCCGTCGCCGACCTGGGCAGGCGCACGCCGCCGTTGCGGCCGCGTACGGTCTCGATGATCCCGGCCCTGGTGAGCGGCTGGAGAATCTTGAACAGGAACAGTTCCGAAACGCCGTAGGCCCGCGCGATTTCCGGAATGCGGCTGAGCTTCTCCCCGTTCGCCGCGCAGTACATCAACATGCGCACGGCATAGTTGGTTTGCTTCGTCAGACGCATGGGAAACTCCGAATCCGGTTTTGAAGTGACATCACATATAGGGCAGATCGCGGTTTAGAACAATTCCAAAAAGCGGAAAATCACATTCATGTTATGCGAGTGGTCGCATGATTGACTGCGGGGGGCAAGGCGCTAAAGAAGACTTTAGCAGTAAAGAATAAATTCCCCCCAGGAGGACCCGATGCGACTGCTCCAGACTTCCCTCGCCGCCCTTGCCCTTTCGACCGCCGGCCTTGCCCTGGCCGCCCCCGCGCATGCGGACGGCGAAGTCAACATCTACTCCTATCGCCAGCCGGACCTGATCAAGCCGCTGCTCGATGAATTCACCAAGGAAACCGGCATCACCACCAATGTGCTCTTCCTCGACAAGGGCCTCGTCGAGCGCATCCAGGCGGAAGGCGCGAACTCGCCGGCCGACGTCATCCTGACGGTCGACATCGCCCGCCTGACGGAAGCCAAGGAAGGCGGCGTCACGCAGCAGGTCAAGAGCGACGTCATCAACAAGGACATCCCGGCCGCCTACCGCGATCCCGATGGCGACTGGTTCGGCCTCACCACCCGCTCGCGCGTCGTCTATGCCTCGAAAGACCGCGTCGCGCAGAACGAGATCACCTATGAGGAGCTTGCTGACCCGAAGTGGAAGGGCAAGATCTGCACCCGTGACGGCCAGCACTCCTACAATATTGGCCTGATCGCCTCGATGATCGCCCACCACGGCGAAGCCGAGGCCGAGAAGTGGCTGACGGGCCTGAAGAACAACCTCGCCCGCAAGCCCGACGGCGGCGACCGCGACCAGGCCAAGGCGATCCTCGCCGGCGAATGCGACCTGGCGCTCGGCAATTCCTACTATGTCGGTCTCATGATGACCAACGAGAAGGAGCCCGAGCAGAAGGAATGGGCGGCGGCCATCAAGGTGCTCTTCCCGAACACCAACGACCGCGGCTCGCATGTCAACGTTTCCGGCATGGCGCTCGCCAAAAACGCCCCGAACAAGGAAAACGCGCTGAAGCTGATGGAATTCCTGTCGGAAGGCACCGCGCAGAAGATCTATGCCGAGCAGGTCTACGAGTACCCGGTCCTGCCTGGCGCCGAGCCGTCCGAAGTCGTGAAGTCCTTCGGCACGCTGAAGCCGGATCCGCTGCCGCTGGTCGATATCGCCGCCAACCGCAAGAAGGCTTCCGAGCTGGTCGACAAGGTCGGCTACAACGACGGCCCCGCGCAGTAAGCCCCGGCTTTTCGGGACGAGACAGGAAACGGCGGCCCTCGGCCGCCGTTTTCGTTTCTATTGCAGCTCCGGGTCCGACTGGCCGGAGACGATCCGGGCGTAGTCGACGATATCCTTCTTGCGCTGCGGGGTGCCGGGGTGGGTGGAGAGGATATCGGCATCCGAGGTGTCGCCGAGCTTTTCCTCGATGAGCGTGAAGAACCGGGCGATGGCGGCAGGATCGTAGCCGGCCCTGGCCATCAGCTCGACCGAGCGCCGGTCCGCCTCCGTCTCCGCCTCGCGCGAATAGGACAGCGCCAGAAGGCCGCCGCCCTGCACCAGCACGTCCTCGACTGCCGAGCCGACGTCACCGGCGATCAGCATGATGAGGCCGGTCATGCCGGCGGCCCGGTAGAATTGCCGCAGGCTATGATCCAGTTCGACATGGCCGATCTCGTGCGCCAGCACGCCGATGATCATCTCCGTATCGCCGCCCGCCATCTCGACGAGCTGGTCGGTGACGACGAGCGAGCCGTCCGGCAAGGCGAAGGCATTGGGACCGATGATGCCGCCATCGCGGAAATTGAGGGTGTAGGCCGCGGCTCCGCGCGGCGACAAGGCGGCGATCCGCGCAAAGCCGTCGGCGATCTCCTTGCGGCGGGCATCGGGCAACGTGCTCGGCGAGAAGGCCGTCTTGTCGAGCGCCTGCAGCGTGCCCTCCCCCATCAGCTCCGGCACGATCGGCGGCGTCGTCCAGACGGCGACCTCCACCAGCGCCGGAACGCCCCAGCGATAGACCGCGCCGCCGAGCGCAAAGGCGACAAGCACGATGACGACGAGGCGCAGGCGGAACTGCTCCAGCCAGTGCACGAGGCCGGCGCCGCCCCTGCCCCGCGCCGCAAGGTAGCGATCGATGCCGTCATTGTCCCAGGTCTCGAAGATCGAGCCGTCCGGGAAGGTCACCCGGCGGGGGATGGATCCGACGCGGCCCGAAACCTCCACCCAGGAAAGCCCCGCCCCGGCCAGCGGCTTGTCGCCCCCGGCCGGCACCGCGGCGATTTCTCCGCCCCGCTCCACGAGCCGGGCTTCCACCGAGCGGCTGGAGCCGGGAGGATGCCATTCCCCGCCGGCGATGGCGGCATTGTCAGAAGCCAAAGTCGAACCCTTCGAAGTCCATGAATTCCGCGCCGACCGCCGAGCCTTGCTCCTCAATCCTGCTGAACAGCTCGCCGACGTCGCCGGCAAAGGTAACGCCTGTATGCTGCCACGTATAGCGGGCCATGCGCACCGCAGCCCAGGGCCGCATGAGGCCGAAGGTGAAGATCGTCACCAGTACGTTGGAAATGGCGATCCAGGTGTAGCGGCTGCGCGAGACGTCGCTCAGCAGCCGGTGCCGGCCGTCAAAGAGCGTCGTGGACCAGGTGGCGTTGCGTACGCCCGCCCGGTAGAACAGGCCGGCAATGCCGAAGGTCGCGAAGATAACGATGTAGCCGATGACCATGCTGGCGATCAGCGGGATCTGCTCCTCGGGCGTCAGCGAACCGGGCGTCTCGATCATCGGCACGATGCGCGAGAAGTTGGCCATGACGAGAAGCGCGATGACGCCGAGGCCGACGAGCGCGATGAGGAAGGAAACGAGCCAGGATTTATAGAGCGCCCCGAGCCTGGGATCGGTCTCGAATGTCCTGCCGCCATAGCGCAGGTTCTGACCGAGATAGCGCGCCGCCCAGCGGCTGGCGAGCGGCGTCAGGATGCCGAGCGTGACGACGGAAAGCAGGCCGCCGAGGATGAAGGCCTTGAAGGCACCGCCCGGGCCGCCGACGAAATCGAAGCGCACATTGCGATAGCTCGTCACGCGGGCGCTGAAGCGCAGGCCCTTTGCCACCAGCCACGGCAGGGCGATGAGGATGGCGATGGTCGGCAGCAGCGCCAGCACCGGCACGACCGCCGCGACGACGTTGAGCACGACGAAAGCGACGAGAACGATGAGGCGGCCGATGAGGATCTGCAATCCTCGCGCATGATACTCGAAGGACCGGCCGAGCAGCACGGTATTGCCGTAGAAATACCGGTTGCGGCGCACCTTCGCCCAGGCCGAATAGATGCCGAGCGTGACGATCGTCAGCAGCACGTTGACGATCCAGATGCCGAAATATTCCGATGCCTTGCCGGTAAACTCGATACGGTGGAAGCCACCCGCCTGTCCTGCGGGTTGCGGCGATCCTTCCAATGACATGTCTGCCCCCTTCAAAACTTGAACACGGGGGTAACGGGCCGCGCCTGCGACCTATTCTTCGCACGGCACAAAAAACCGCAATGCAAAAAGGGCTTCCGTGAGGAAGCCCTTTTCACAATCAATCCAAATGGATCACTTCATCGTCGGGATGGAGAACTCCGCGCCATCCTTGATGCCGGACGGCCAACGGCTCGTCACGGTCTTGGTGCGGGTCCAGAACTTGATGGAGTCGATGCCGTGCTGGTTGAGGTCGCCGAAGGCCGAGGCCTTCCAGCCGCCGAAGGAGTGATAGGCGAGCGGAACCGGGATCGGAACGTTGACGCCGACCATGCCGATGTTGATGCGGCTGGCGAAGTCGCGGGCCGCGTCGCCGTCACGGGTGAAGATCGCGACGCCGTTGCCGTATTCGTGCTTCATCGGCAGGTCGAGGGCTTCCTCGTAGTTCTTGGCGCGAACGACGGAGAGGACCGGGCCGAAGATCTCGGTCTTGTAGATATCCATGTCCGGCGTGACGTTGTCGAACAGGCAGCCACCGACGAAGTAGCCATCCTCATAGCCCTGCAGCTTGAAGCCGCGGCCGTCGACGACGAGGTTCGCGCCTTCTTCCACGCCCTTGTCGATGAGGCTGAGGATGCGGGCCTGGGCTTCCTTGGTGACAACCGGGCCCATGTCGGCCTTCTCGTCCGTGTACGGGCCGATGCGCAGGCTCTCGATCATCGGCGTCAGCTTTTCGATCAGGCGGTTCGCCGTCTCTTCGCCAACCGGAACAGCGACGGAGATCGCCATGCAGCGCTCGCCGGCCGAGCCGTAGCCGGCACCCATCAGGGCATTGCAGGCCTGGTCGAGGTCGGCGTCGGGCATGATGATCATGTGGTTCTTGGCGCCGCCGAAGCACTGGGCGCGCTTGCCGTTGGCGGCGGCCGTGCCATAGACGTAGCGGGCGATCGGCGTGGAGCCGACGAAGGAAACGGCGGCGACATCCGGATGCGCCAGGATGCCGTCGACGGCACCCTTGTCGCCGTTGACGACGTTGAGGATGCCCGCCGGCAGACCGGCCTCGATCATCAGTTCGGCAAGGCGGATCGGGAGCGACGGATCGCGCTCGGAAGGCTTGAGGATGAAGGCGTTGCCGCAGGCGATGGCCGGGGCGAACATCCACATCGGAATCATGCCCGGGAAGTTGAACGGCGTGATGCCCGCGCCGATGCCGACCGGCTGGCGGATCGAGTACATGTCGATGCCCGGGCCGGCACCTTCGGTGAACTCGCTCTTGGAGAGATGCGGGATGCCGATGACGAATTCGCAGACTTCGAGGCCACGGATGACGTCACCCTTGGAGTCTTCCACCGTCTTGCCGTGTTCACGCGAGACCAGCACGGCGAGTTCGTCCATGTGCTTGTTCAGAAGCTCGACGAACTTCATGAAGACGCGGGCGCGGCGCTGCGGGTTGGTGGCGGCCCACTTCGGCTGGGCAGACTTGGCGCTGTCGATGGCAGCCTGCAGATCGGCATCGTTGGCGAGCGCGACCTGCGCCTGAACTTCGCCCGTCGCCGGGTTGTAGACATTCGCGGTGCGGCCGCTGGAGCCGGGAACCTGCTTGCCGTGAATGAAATGGCCGATCTGGTACATTGGGGGAGTCCTCCGTGGTTATGCGGGGATCATCGCACTACAATTTGCACAACACAATCGCCTCCTGTAAGGAACCGTTGTGCAAAAATTAAAGCCGGAGGCATCCATGAACTGGGACGACGCGCGCATGTTCCTCGCCGTGGCCCGCACCGGCCAGATTCTCGCCGCCTCCCGCCGCCTCGGCGTCAACCACGCCACGCTGAGCCGCCGCGTCAGCGCGCTGGAAGAGGCGCTGAAGACCCGCCTCCTCATCCGCCGCACCAACGGCTGCGATCTCACCGCCGAGGGCGAAGCCTTTTTGCGGGCGGCCGAAAGGATGGAGACGGAAATGCTGGCGGTGCAGGCCAGCATCGGCCGCATCGATACAGCCGTCGCCGGCACCGTGCGCGTCGGCGCGCCGGACGGCTTCGGCGTCTCCTTCCTCGCCCCGCGCCTCGGCCGGCTGACGGCGCGACACCCGGAGCTGAAGATCCAGCTCGTGCCCGTGCCGCGCTCCTTCTCGCTCTCCCAGCGCGAGGCCGATATCGCCATCACGCTGGAGAGGCCGGAACAGGGCCGCCTCGTCTCCTCGAAACTCACGGATTACACGCTGGGCCTCTATGCTTCGCGTGACTATCTTGCGGAAAACGGCACACCGGAAACCGTCGAGGACCTGAAGGCGCACCGGCGCGTCGGCTATGTGGAAGACCTGATTTTCACGGCCTCGCTCAATTTCACCGGCGAGATCATGCGAAGCTGGGACGCCGGTTTCGAAATCTCCAGCGCCACCGGCCAGACGGAGGCGGTGCGCTCGGGCGCGGGCGTCGGCATCCTGCACGATTACATCGCCCGCCAATATCCCGAACTTGTCCGCCTGCTGCCGGAAACCTCGATCCGCCGCGCCTACTGGACGACCTGGCACGAAAGCGCACGCGACCTGACGCGCGTGCGCACCGTCGCCGAATTCGTGCAGGAACTCGTACGCCAGGAACACGGGATCTTTCTGTGAGGCGTCGCTGAATTGCGCTAGACTGGCCTTCCTGTGGTCGGAGGATGGCGATGGATCATATCCGCAAGTTCGTGCCGGATTCGGCGGAAGGCGGCATCGTCGCCTCGAGCGTCTATTCAGGCGGCAAGCGCATCGCCGATATCCCCATCGAGGACGCCGGCGCATGGGCGACGCGGGAAGGCCATGTCGTCTGGATCGGGCTTCTGGAACCGAGCCGCGAGCTTCTGCTGCGCGTCCAGGCGCAATTCAACCTGCACGATCTTGCGATCGAGGACGCCGAGCATCCGCACCAGCGCCCCAAGCTGGAGCAATATGGCGAGGCGCTGTTCATCGTCGCGCGCACCGCACAGTTGATCGACCGCCGCGTCACCTTCGGAGAAACGCATCTTTTCGTCGGCAAGGGCTATATCGTCAGCGTGCGGCATGGCCCCTCCACCTCCTACGCCACGGTGCGCGAGCATTGGGAGAGCTGTCCGCATTCGCTGGCCAAGGGCGAGGACGTCGTCCTCTATGCCATCCTCGATTTCATCGTCGACAACTACATGCCGGTGCTGGAGCAGCTCGAATACGAGGTAGAGGAAATCGAGGACAAGGTTCTCGTCAAGCCGATGACGGCGGCGGATATCGAACGGCTCTACATGATGCGGCGCGACCTCCTGCGGCTACGCAATGCCGCGCTGCCGCTGGTGGAGGTCTGCCGGCGGCTGACGAGCGCCGACCTTCCGCAGATACAGCCCGCCATGCATCCGCTGTTCCGCGACGTCTCCGACCACATCCGCACGGTGCAGGAAAAGATCGACAGCCTGCGCGAAGTGCTGGCCTTCGCCTTCGAGGCGAGCCTGCTGGTCGGCCAGAGCCAGGAAACGGCGATCTCCAAGAAGCTGGCCTCATGGGCGGCGATCCTCGCCGTGCCGACCGCGCTTGCCGGCATCTACGGCATGAATTTCAGCGACATGCCCGAACTCAGGATGCATTACGGCTACCCGATGGTGCTGTCCACCATCGCCGCGACCTGCGCATTCCTCTACTGGAGGTTCCGCAAGAACGGCTGGCTCTGATACGGCCAAGACATATGCAAGGGGGAAGGAAGACTTCCCCTCTCCCGGTAAGTCCTCGTGACTATTAGACTGACTGGGAGAGGGGAATGGTACGGTTGAGTGGGGTCGAACCACCGACCTCAGGTGCCACAAACCTGCGCTCTAACCAACTGAGCTACAACCGCACAGGACGCTTTCGGCGTCGTTGGTGCGTCACATACGGGCAGCCGCACCATTTTTCAAGCTCTTTTTGCGTCGCCCACAAACGAAAATGGCCGGACGATCCGCCCGGCCATTCTAACATAGCGCCTATATTCGCGCTATCGGCGACTTAGACGGTCTTGAAGGACTTCATGGCCTTCTCGGAGGCGGACTTGACCGGAGCCGTGACCTTCTCGGCGACCTTCTTGGAGGTTTCCTGAAGGGTCTTGGCCTGCTCGACGGCGACTTCGGCCTGCTTGCGCAGGAAAGCGGTCTGCAGTTCGAAGAGTTCGGCAACCGACTTCACGCCGAGCAGGGCTTCCATATGCGAAAGCGAGTTCTCGGCATTGGTGCGGAGGGCTTCGATGGCCTTGAGGCCGAGTTCGACGGAGCCGGCCTGCGCGCTTTCGAGCGTCGCTTCAACGGTCTTCGTTGCGTCTTCGGCAGCTTCCTTCATCTTGGCATAGGCTTCCTTGGTCTGGGTTGCGCCCTTTTCGGCGAACTCGCGGAAGCTTTCGGAAAGCTTGGACGGGTCGATGGATGCGATCGAGAATACGTCGTCGGTCTTCTTGGTAGCCATTGCATGCGCTCCTTGGTTTGGCCCTCTCAAGAGGCGCCGGGTTCTTGGATGGGCTGTATATAGTCGATCTTCTTTCGCATTGCAACAATTTTGTGCGATGCACAATAAATGCCGGGAGGCGTTAACCCTTCCGCCCGAAAGCCCGGGGCTGCAAGGCCCGGACGCTGGACCCTCCGCCTATGCGCCGCTATTAATAAAGCGTTAATCGAAAGCCGGGGCGCCGGAAGCCAGACACAGGCCTGAACATGTCCGCAAAGCAGTATCCCTTCATCGACGTCGCCGTGCACGAGCGGGTAAGCCAGCCCTTCGCGAGGGGCGAGGCCGTCGTGCTGTTTTCGAAGGACATGGCGCGCGTGCTCTGGTCGAACGGCCGGGGCGCGGCCCTCTTCGGCCAGGACAATATCTACGACTTCCTCGACGCCGGCCCGGACCGCGCCGACGTCGCCTTCCGTCAGCTTGCCGCAACGGCCCGCCAGGCGCAGGCCCCGGGCGAGCGCCGCAGCTTCCTCATGCGCATCGGCAGCGGCTTCCGCAGCGTGCCGGTGAACGCCACCGTCGAGAACGTCACCATCCGTCCCGGCGAGGAGGCGATCCTCTTCAGCGCACCCGTCACCGCCGCCCGGCACAGCGCGGAGGACGCCGCTGCGGCCATGCTTGCCGGCTTCGACGATCCGGACACGCATATGGCCGTGCTCGACGGCGACGGCACTGTGATTGCGGCCTCGGAGAGCTTCGACAGCCTTGCCATCACCGCGCAGACGCGCCGCTCGCTCGTCGAGGCCGCCGGCCGCAGCGCCGAGCACCTCGTCAAACGCCCCGTCGCTACGGGACGTGGGCACCTGCCCGCCGCCATCGGCCGCATTTCCGATGATCCGGCCCTGCACCTGCTCTTTGCCGTCGAGACCATCCTTGGGCATCTCGATCCGCAGGAGGACGAGGTAGAGGAAGCCATTGCCGACACGCCGGCCGCCAGCCACGAGGTTGCGGAAGACACCGCGGATGTGACGGATGCCCCGGAGCCGGCGGCGGCACAAAGCGAACAGACCGTGGAGAAGGAGGCCGTCAGCCTTGCGGCGTCAGCGCCCGAGGAAGCGGTTGCCGAGCCCGAGCCGGCGATCGTCGCAGCCGATGAACCGCTGCCCGGCACCACACCCGAGCCGGCACCTGAAATTACCGGTGAGACGCCCGGGCAGGAGGCTGCCGCAGAAAGCGGAGCCGACGAGGATGCGGAGGCTGCCGTCCAACCCGGCTTCGCCTTCAATCCGCAGGGCCGCCCGATCCGCTTCGTCTGGAAGATTGATGCGGAGGGCTGCTTCAGCGAGATTTCCGACGAATTTTCCGCCGCCGTCGGCCCGCATGCCGCCGCGATCTCCGGCGAACGCTTCACCGATGTCGCCCGCCGCTTCGATCTCGACCCGGACGGCCGGATCGGCGACCTCCTGCGCCGACGCGATACCTGGTCCGGCAAGACGATCCTCTGGCCGGTCGAAGGCACGAACCTTGTCGTTCCGGTCGATCTCGCCGCCCTGCCCACCTATTCGCGCAGTCGCGAATTCGACGGTTTCCGCGGCTTCGGCATCGTGCGCATCGCCGATGCGGTCGCCGATCCGCATGCGCGCGGGCTGACGCTCACCGAGACGGACGAGGCGTTCGTCGAGGGAGTGCTGGCCGAAGAAACCGGCGCGTTGCTGGAGAGCACGGCGAACGAAACGCCAGACGCAGCGGAAGACATCCCGGCAGATGCCGGCACCCCCCCTGATGCAACGCAGGAAGATGTTCCCTCCGCGCCGGATACGCCCGACGAAGCGGCGGGAGCCCCATCCGTCGACGCGACGGCAACACCCGATGACGAACTGGACGCCTTCCGCGGCGAACGGCCGGCGCTGCGTCTCGTCGAGACCCCTTCCCGCCGGCACTCCGACAAGGTCGTGCAACTCGAAGCGCGTCGCAATCGCGGCGGGCTGTTCGATGGCCTTTCCACCGGCGAGCAGGCGGCCTTCCGTGAGATCGCCCGCCAGCTCGGCGAGACTTTCGGCAAGCGCAAGCCGGAGGATCGTCCGCAGGATGCAGCGACGAACGTGCCCGCCGAGACTGCAAGCACCGATGAGACAGACTGGGAGATCGTCACGGACCAGCCGGTGGAGGAACCCGTCGCCAGCATCGCGGAAACGGAAATGCCCGGCCTCGAAATCGGCCCCCATGCCGACGACCTGCTGCACGAGGAACATGCGGACGAGCGCGCGGGCTTCACCCCCTCGCGCCGGCAAATGGACTACGGCCTCACCGCCGCCGTGGTCGATGCCCTGCCCGTCGCGCTGCTCGTCCATGTCGGCGACCGGCTGATCCATGCCAATCCGGAATTCTTCCGCCTGACCGGTTATGGCAGCATGGAGGACCTCGAAGCCTCGGGTGGCCTGGACATCCTGCTTGCCGGCCCGGACGAGGATGCGCAGGACGGCGACGGCACCATGGCGCTGCGCCATGCCGACGGCGAGAGCACGAGCGCCGTTCGCGCGCGCCTGCAATCGATCCGCTGGGAAGACGGCACCGCCCTCATGCTGGCGCTGACGCCAGTTCAGGAGAAGCCGGCGCTGTCGCTGGTGGAAACGCCCGCCGCCCCCGCCGAAACCGAGGAACGCACCGCCGACCAGGCCGCCATTTCCGCGCTGCGCATCGAGGTCAGCGAATTGCGCTCCGTCCTCGAGACGGCGACGGATGGCGTGGTCGTCGTCGGCCAGGACGGCGATATCCGCTCGATGAACCGCTCGGCGAGCGCCCTCTTCAACTATGACGAGGACGAGACGCGCGGCCGGCCCTTCGCCATGCTCTTCGCCCACGAAAGCCAGAAGGCGGTGCTGGACTATCTCGCCGGCCTTTCCGGCCACGGGGTCGCGAGCGTGCTCAACGACGGGCGCGAGGTCATCGGCCGCGAGGCGGCCGGCGGCTTCATCCCGCTCTTCATGACCATGGGGCGTCTCTCGTCCTCCTCCGGCTATTGCGCCGTCATCCGCGACATCACACAGTGGAAGCGCACGGAAGAGGAGCTGCGCAACGCCAAGCGCGCCGCCGAGACCGCCAACGCCCACAAGAGCGATTTCCTCGCCCGCGTCAGCCACGAGATCCGCACGCCGCTCAACGCCATCATCGGCTTTTCCGACATGATGGCGACGGAGCGCTTCGGGCCGATCGGTCATCCGCGCTATATCGAGTATGCCAACGACATCGGCCGCTCCGGCCGCCATGTGCTCGACATCGTCAACGACCTCCTGGACATCTCCAAGATCGAGGCGGGGGAAATGGACCTCGAGTTCACGGCGGTCGGCCTCAACGAGACGATCGCGGAAGCCGTCTCGCTGGTGCAGCCGCAAGCGAACGCCCAGCGCGTCATCATCCGCACCTCGCTTGCGGCCAACGTGCCGCAGATCGTGGCGGACCTGCGCTCGATCAAGCAGATCGCGCTCAACATCCTGTCTAACGCCATCCGCTTCACGCCGTCCGGCGGGCAGATCGTCGTCTCCACCGCTTACGAGGCGAACGGCAGCGTCGTGCTGCGCATCCGCGACACCGGCGTCGGCATGACGCGCAGCGAGCTGGAACAGGCCATGAAGCCATTCCGGCAGGTGACGACGGGGGCGCGCAAGCGCGGCGACGGTACCGGCCTCGGCCTACCGCTGACCAAGGCGATGGTCGACGCCAACCGGGCGAATTTCGCGATCAGCTCTACGCCGAACGAGGGCACGCTGGTCGAAGTGATCTTTCCCTCGCCCCGCGTGTTGGCAGATTGAGGCGATTGGGCTAGAGCAAGTCCAGCAAAAGTGCGCAGCGGTTTTGCGTCCGGAATTGCGCAAAATCGCGCCAGACCGGCTGAAACGCCCGGTCCCGCCCTCACGCGGGATTGCCGTATCGTCGAGGTAACGCCTTGCAGATCCTGTCCGAAAGCGCGCCGGTGCGCGTCCAGCGCCGTTCCGGTGCAGCCCGCCATCCGCTCCTTTCCGCTTCCGCGGTGCTCGCGGCGGCCATCGTGCTGATGCCGGCCATCGCCATCGTCGTCATCGCGGCGACGGGCGGCACCGACAACTGGCCGCACCTCATCAGCAACGTCATTCCGCGCGCGACGCTGCGCACGCTGATCCTGCTGGCCGGAGTCGGCACGATCACGGCCACGGTCGGCGTCGTCACGGCCTGGCTGGTGGCGAGCTGCGAATTTCCCGGACGGCGCGTGCTTTCCGGCCTGCTCGTCCTGCCGCTCGCCATTCCCGCCTATCTCGGCGCCTATGCCTTCGCGGAGTTCTTCTCGTTCACCGGCCCGGTGCAGACAGGCCTGCGCGCGCTCTTCGGCTTCCAGACAAGCCGAGACTACTGGTTCCCGGAGGTGCGCACCACCGGCGGGGCGATGCTGGTGCTGTCGAGCGTGCTCTATCCCTATATCTATCTTGCCGCCCGCTCGATGTTCCTGATGCAGGGGCGCGCGGCGGCCGACGTCGCGCGCACATTGGGCGCGGGGCCACTGAAGGTTTTCGCGAAGATCCAGATCCCCATGGCGCGACCGGCGATCATGGTGGGGCTGACGCTCGTCGCCATGGAGACGCTGAACGATATCGGTGCGGTCGAATATCTCGGCGTACAGACGCTCACCTTCTCGATCTTCGATACCTGGCTCAACCGCGGCAGCCTTGCCGGCGCAGCGCAGATCGCCTGCATCATGCTGGTCTTCGTCATCTGCCTGATGGTGGTGGAGCGCGCCGCGCGCCGCCGGCAGCGCTTCGCCAGCCAGAAGACCACGGCCGCCGTACACGATTCCGTGCGCCTCACACTCACTGGCTGGAAGAGATGGGCGGCGGGCCTTGCCTGCCTGCTGCCCCCGGTCATCGGCTTTGCCATTCCCGTCTTCGTGCTCGGCGGCTATGCCGCGCGCCGTCTGGAGCAATTCGCCTCGGCGCGGCTTCTCTCCGCCCTTTGGCACAGCATCCTCGTCTCCGGCTCAACGGCGCTGATCGCCGTCCTTCTCGCCTTCCTGCTCGCCTATGCCGCGCGCACCACGCGCTCGCGGGTGAATGCCGCCGCCGGCCGCTTCGCCTCCTTCGGCTACGGCGTGCCCGGCACGGTGCTCGCCATGGGCGTGCTGATCCCGCTCGCCAATTTCGACAATGCGGTGGATGCGTTCCTGCGCGCGCATTTCGGCGTCTCGACGGGCCTTGTGCTCTCCGGCACCGGCTTCGCCATCATCTATGCCTGCACCGTACGGTTCCTGACGATGGCCGAAGGCACGATCGACGCCGGCTTCCACAAGCTCTCGCCGCATCTCGACATGGCGGCTCGCACGCTGGGGCGCACCAGCAGCCAGACGCTCTGGAGCGTGCTCCTGCCCATGATGCGGCCGGCGACGCTGACGGCGGCGCTGCTCGTCTTCATCGAGACGATGAAGGAGCTGTCGGCGACGATCATGCTCAGGCCGTTCAACTTCAACACGTTGGCGACGCTGGTCTACGAGGACGCCTCGCGGGCGAAGGTGGAGGATGCGGGCGTGCCCGCCATGATCATCGTCGCGGTCGGCCTCATTCCCGTCTTCCTCGTCTCGCGCTCGCTCGACAGGCACCACGGATAAAAAAGGGGCGGCAAAAGCCGCCCCGATAGGTGAATGCTGCCCAACAAAAGCGACGGTGAACGGCCTCATGCCGTCGGGATCGGGTGCGCTCAAGCTGGCGCGACCTTGCACCCTCGCGGCTTAACAAATCCTTACCTGGCCAGACCCGCCGCAAAGGTTTCGTTCATAACTTCATCAGCCTGGTTAACGGGCCGGAGCCGAAAGCGTTAACGCAGCCGCCTCTACGATTGCAGCACCGCCAGACCGGCGAAAAGCTCCAGCGCCTCCGGGTTGGCAAGCGCCTCCTTGTTCTTGACGGGGCGGCCGTGCACCACCTCGCGCACGGCAAGCTCGACGATCTTGCCGGACTTGGTGCGCGGGATATCGGCAACCTCCACGATCTTCGCCGGCACATGGCGCGGCGAGGCGCCGGTGCGGATCTTCGTCCGTATGGTCTTTTCCAGCGCCTCATCCAGCACCTTGCCGGGCGCAAGGCGCACGAACAGCACGACGCGCACGTCGTCGTCCCAGTCCTGCCCGATACACAGTGCCTCGGCAACCTCCTCGAGATGCTCGACCTGATTGTAGATCTCCGCCGTGCCGATGCGCACGCCGCCGGGGTTCAGCGTCGCGTCCGAGCGGCCATGGATGACGATGCCGTCATGGCTCGTCCATTCGGCGAAGTCACCATGGCACCAGATATTGTCGAACCGTTCGAAATAGGCGGCGCGGTATTTCGCGCCGTCCGGATCATTCCAGAACATCACCGGCATGGAGGGGAAGGCCTTCGTGCAGACCAGTTCGCCCTTCTCGCCGCGCACCGGGCGACCGTCCTCGTCCCAGACGTCCATGGCAAGGCCAAGGCCCGGCCCCTGGATCTCGCCGCGCCAGACGGGCCTCAGCGGAACGCCGAGCACGAAGCACGAGACGATATCCGTGCCGCCGGAGATCGAGGCAAGCTGCACATCCGGCTTGATGCCCTCATAAACGAAGGAGAAGCCCTCCGGCGAGAGCGGCGAGCCGGTGGACGTCATGAGCCGCAAGCTGGAGAGGTCATGCGTTGTGCGCGGCGTGAAGCCACCCTTGCGCACGGCGTCGATATATTTGGCCGAGGTGCCGAAGACGGCGAACCTTTCCGCCTGCGCGTAGTCGAACAGCACGTTGCCGTCGGGGTGGAAGGGCGAACCGTCGAAGAGGCAGAGCGTCGCGCCGACGGCAAGGCCGGAGACCAGCCAGTTCCACATCATCCAGCCGCAGGTGGTGAAGTAGAACAGCCGCTCACCCTCGACGAGGCCGCAATGCAGGTTATGCTCCTTGAGGTGTTGCAACAGCGTGCCGCCCGCCGAATGCACGATGCATTTGGGAACGCCCGTCGTGCCCGAGGAGAAGAGGATATAGAGCGGATGGCGGAACGGGAGTTGCGCGAAGGCCAGCGCCCTCGCCTTATGGCCGGCCAGCAGCGTATCGAGCGTGCGGCCATCCGGCAGGGCCGCGGCAAGAGCCTCCGCATCGCCCGCATAATGCACGACGACAACAGGCGCGCCGAGCTTGCCGGCGACCGCCTTCACCTTGGCCGAAACGTCCTGGAGCTTGCCGGCATACCAATAGGCGTCGCAGGTGATGAAAAGCTTCGGCTCGATCTGGCCGAAGCGGTCGAGCACGCCCTGCTCGCCGAAATCGGGCGAACACGAGGACCAGATGGCGCCGAGCGAGGCGGCGGCCAGCATGCAGGCGATGGTTTCCGGCATGTTCGGCATCATGGCGGCGACGCGATCGCCTTCCCCGATGCCCATGGAGGAGAAAGCCTGCTGAAGCTTCGAAACGCGGGCGCGCAGATCGTCCCAGGACCAGCGATAGGACACCTTGTCCTCGCCGCGGAAGACAATGGCGTCTTCGCTACCGGTCTTCCTGAGAAGGTTTTCCGCGAAATTCAGCCGCCCTTCGGGGAAGAAGCGGGCCTCCAGCATGCGCTCGCCGTTCTCGAGTGCCACCGCGCCCTTTTCGCCGATGGCGCCGCATTCGTCCCACACCATGGTCCAGAAGCCGGCGCGATCTTCGACGGACCAGGCATGCAGATCGTCATAGCCGGCAAACGCGCGCCCGGCTCTCCGACCCGCGGCCTTCATGAACAGGGCCATCGGGCTTTTTTCAAGGATTTCCGCCGAAGGCGTCCACAGGGGCATTTCTGACGTCATGCTTTCCTCCACTCCATGGCATTCCTATAGCATGTTGCGCCGCACTATAAAGCGGCGAACGCCGGATCGCGCCCTTGCCGAACGCGATTCCGCCATGGCGGCATTTGATTTCTTCCGCACGAGCGCCTATCCCCGTTCTGCTTGAGATATGACTGCCGTCGGCAGAGGACCTGCGCCGAATGACTCTTTCCCGTTTCCTCCGATCGAAGCACTTGGTACGGGCAATCCTCGTCGTCCTCGTCGTCGTCGCGGCCGTGCGCATCGCCTTCCCCTTCCTCGCGCAGACGGAGGCCGTGGAACGCGGCATCGAGCAGACGCTGGAGGACTGGACGGGCGCGGAGGTGCATATCGGCGAGGACGCCGAATTCGCCTTCTGGCCCTATCCGCGCGTGACGCTCCGCAATGTCCGCATCCTCGGCGGCACGGCAGGAGAGGTTGCCTCCGCCGAAACCATCTCGGCCACCTTCGATCTTCTCGGCGCGGCGCGCGGCAAGCCGGCCTTCAGCGATTTCGAGCTTGTCCGACCGGCCATCCATGTCGGCTGGAACGCCGACGGCGTCTTCAACTGGCGGCACAGCGGCTGGCTGATGCAGGCGATCGACGCGACCGCGAAGGCGCCGGAGGGCCAGGCTACGGCAACGCTCACCGACGAGCGCATCGGCACGATCTCGCTTCGCGACGGGGTGCTCGACATCACGCGTGCAAACGGCAGCGTCCACCACATCACCGACATCAACGGCAGCGTCACATGGCCGGCGCTGCGCCAGCGGCTCGATCTCTCGCTTTCCGGCGTCGTCAACGGCGAAATGACCCGCTGGACCTTCGGCTGCGACCAGCCTCTCCTGCTCCTGGCCGGGCGTGACGCGGCCGTGCGCAGCAACCTTGCCGCCGATCCCGCGACCCTCGGCTTCGAGGGCACCGCCAATCTCTCGGACAGGGCCTTCGTCTCCGGCACGGCACAGCTTTCCACGCCCTCGCTCAGCCGCCTGCTCGCCTGGCAGGGCAAGGACATTCCGGCGGTCGGCACCGTCGGGCAGGTCAGCCTGGACGCGACCGTGGCGACGTCCGGTTATGCCGCAAAGCTGGAGAACGTGAAGCTGGCGCTCGACAACGCGCAGGCGAGCGGCGTGCTCGACATCGCCATGCCGCCCGGTGGCGTGCCCCGGGTCGGCGGAACGCTCGCCTTCGACCGGATCGACCTGCGCGCCTTCCTGACGGCCTTTTCGCCGCTGCCGGGCACCGACCCGAACGCGCCGACCATCGACACCGCCTTCATCCATCAGTTCGGCATGGACCTTCGCCTCTCGGCCAAGGCAGCGGAATTCGCCCCCTTCTCCCTGCGGGACCTAGCCGCGGGCATGCGCATCGAGAACGGCCGCGCAACCTTCGACATCGGCGACAGCACCCTTCTCGACGGCCGCCTGACCGGACGCATCGCACTTGCGGAAAACGGTTTCCGCGGCGGTGGCCAGTTGCAGATGTCGCTGGACAATGTGGATATCGGCGGCATCGTCGGGGCGCTCGCCCTGCCCGGCCCCCTGCCGTCGGGCATCGGTTCGGCGGATTTCGAGCTTTCGACGGCCCGCCCGCTCTGGGCGACGACGGTTTCCGACATGTCCGGCCGGTTCAGGCTGCGCATGGGCAGCGGCACGCTCACCCATTTCAACGCGCGGGCCTTTGCCGAGCGCGCGGCGAAGAACGCGTTCTTCAATGTCTCGGAAACCGCAGACGGCACCTTCGACTTCGTGCGCGCCGATGTGGAAGCGCGGCTCGATCGGGGGCTTGCGGAACTCACGAAAGCGGAAATCGAAGGCAGCGAGAAACTGCTGACGCTTTCGGGCATGATCCCCTATCGCACCGGCAGCGTGGCGCTGGTGGGCACGCTCGCCGACCGCATGCCGGCCGGCACCGCCACGGCGGCCAACCCGCCCCTCAGCTTCTTCGTCGGCGGCTCCTGGCCCGAGCCGGTCATCTCGCCGTCCTCGATCCTGACGGGGCAGCCGCCCCGCCAGTAATTACAACTCAACGGCCCGCGAAGGCCGCCTGCTCGTCACGCAGGCGCTGCACCTCGCGGCGCTTGGTCATGATCGAGGCGATGACGACGCCGATGGCGACGAGGCCGATGAGCAGCGTGCAGGCCGCGTTGATTTCCGGCGTCACGCCGAGCCGCACCTGGCTGTAGATCTTCATGGGCAGGGTCGTCGCGCCCGGGCCGGAGGTGAAGCTCGCGATGACGAGGTCGTCGAGCGAGAGCGTCAGGGCCAGCATCCAGCCGGACAGCACGGCCGGCGCGATGATCGGCAGCGTCACCTCGAAGAAAGTCTTCACGGGCGTTGCGCCGAGGTCCAGCGCCGCCTCCTCGACAGAGCGGTCGAAGGAGAGCAGGCGCGACTGCACCACCACCGTCACGAAGCACATCGAGAAGGTGATATGCGCGAGCGTCACCGTCACAAAGCCGCGGTCGAAACCGATAGCGACGAAGAGCAGCAGCAGCGACAGGCCGGTAATGACCTCCGGCATGACGAGCGGCGCATAGACCATGCCGGAGAAAAGCAGCCGGCCGCGGAAGCGCGTGTAGCGGGTAAGCGCCAGCGCCGCCATGGTGCCGAGCGCGGTCGCCACGGTTGCGGAAAGCAGCGCCACGCGGATCGTCACCCAGGCGGCGTCCATGAGGCCCTGGTTGTTGAAGAGCGAGACGTACCATTTCGTCGAGAAGCCGGCCCAGACCGTCACGAGCTTGGACTCGTTGAAGGAGAAGACGACCAGCAGCACGATCGGCAGGTAGAGGAACGCGAAGCCGAGAACGACCGAGACGATGTTGAAACGGGACCAGGTGTTCATGGGCTTACCTTCCCTGCTCTTCGGCCTTGGCCTGCGCATTCTGGAAGAACACGATGGGCACGACCAGAATGAGGAGCAGGATGGTCGCGACGGCGGCCGACACCGGCCAGTCGCGGTTGGCGTTGAATTCGTTCCACAGCGTCTTGCCGATCATCAGCGTCTGCGATCCGCCGAGAAGGTCGGGAATGACGAACTCGCCGACCGCCGGGATGAAGACGAGCATGCAGCCCGCCACGACCCCGGGAATGGAGAGCGGGAAGGTGATCTTCCAGAACGCCGAAATCTGCGGGCAGCCGAGGTCCTGCGCGGCCTCTATCAGCGTGTTGTCCATCTTCTCCAGCGCCGAATAGAGCGGCAATACCATGAAGGGCAGGTAGGAATAGACGATGCCGATATAGATCGCCCAGTTGGTGTTCATGATGATCAGCGGCTCGTCGATGAGACCGATGCCGATGAGGAACTGGTTGAGCAGGCCTTCCGGCTTGAGGATCGCGATCCATGCGTAGACGCGGATGAGGAAGCTCGTCCAGAATGGCAGGATGACGAGCATCAGCAGCGTCGGGCGCAGCGTGCGCGGCGCCTGCGCCATGCCATAGGCGATGGGATAGCCGATCAGCAGCGTTATCAGCGTGGAAACGCCGGCAATCCATAGGCTCGACAGATAGGCGTTGAGATAGAGCGCGTCTTCGGTCAGCCAGATGAAATTGTCGAAATGCAATTGGCCGAGCTTTGCCCACAGGCCGGAAAGGCCATCCGCCAGCAAAAATACCGGCTCATAGGGCGGCTGGGCGATGGCGGTGGTCGACAGCGAGATGCGGAAGACGATGAAGAAGGGGATGAGGAAGAAGAACAGCAGCCAGGCATAGGGGATGATGATGACAAGGCGGCTGAAGATGGCGGAGCCGAGCTTGTTCATCGGTCAATCCTTCAGAACGACGCCGGCCGTCTCGCCGAAGGAGACCCAGACCTTTTCGTCATAGGCGATCGGGTTCTCCACCTCGCGCTGCGCGTTCAGCATCGAGGCCTTGACGACCTTGCCGCTGTCGAGCTTGACGTAGAAGACCGTCATGTCGCCGAGATAGCCGATATCCCATATTTCGCCCTGGGCCGCGTTGACAGTGGCATCCGTCGGCGCATTGCGCGAGACCTTCAGCTTTTCCGGGCGGATCGCGAAGCCCGCCGCGCCGCCCGCCGCCGGAGCGTCGGCCGCCGCGGTGCGGATGGTGAAGCCGTCATTGGCGGCAAGCTCGATCCTGCCGTTGCCGCTTGCCGAGATCTTGCCATCGAGGATGTTCACATCGCCGATGAAATCGGCCACGAAGCGGGAATTCGGCGCCTCGTAGATTTCCGCCGGGGTCGCGACCTGGATGACCTTGCCGTGGCTCATCACAGCAATACGGTCTGCCATGGTCATCGCCTCCTCCTGGTCGTGCGTGACGACGACGAAGGTGAGGCCGAGATCCTGCTGCAGGTCCATCAGCTCGAACTGGGTCTCCTCGCGCAGCTTCTTGTCGAGCGCGCCGAGCGGCTCGTCGAGCAGCAGCACCTTGGGGCGCTTGGCGAGCGAGCGGGCGAGCGCCACACGCTGGCGCTGGCCGCCGGAAAGCTGGTGCGGCTTGCGTTTGGCGAATTTCTCGAGCTTCACCAGCTTCAGCATCTGGGCGACGCGCTCGGCGATCTCGTTCTTCGGCATGCCGTCCTGCCTGAGGCCGAAGCCGATATTGCTCTCCACCGTCATGTGCGGGAAGAGCGCGTAGGACTGGAACATCATGTTGACCGGCCGCTTGTAGGGCGGGATGCCGGCAATGTCCTGGCCGTCGAGGATGATCTCGCCGGAGGTCGGCCGCTCGAAGCCGGCGAGCATGCGCAGGAGCGTGGACTTGCCGCAGCCCGACGCGCCGAGCAGGGCGAAGAACTCGCGGTGATAGATGTTGAGGGTAAGGTCGTCGACGGCGGTGAAATCGCCGAACCGCTTCGTGACGTTCCGGAAGGTGATGAACGGTTTTGCGTCCGGATCCGTCCACGGCGCAAAGGAGCGACGGATATTGCCGAGAGATTTCATTGCCTGTCCCCAACTCTCTTTTTCTGGCAGTCAAATTGAAATTGCCCGGAAGAAGCTTCCGGGCAATTCGGGTCGGACCGGTTACTGGCCGGTCACGATCTTGGTCCAGGTCCGGGTGAACAGGCGCTGGGTTTTCGCGTCCAGCGTCGTGTTGGTGAAGAGCTTCTTCAGCGTCGCCTCATCCGGATAGATCGTCGTGTCCTTGATGATCTCTTCCGGCATCACCGCCTGCGCGGCCTTGTTGCCGTTGGCGTAGTGGATGTAGGTCGAGGCCTTGGCGATCACTTCCGGACGCATGATGTAGTCGAGGAAGGCGTGGGCCTCATCGACATGCGGCGCGTCTGAGGGGATCGCCATCTGGTCGAACCACATCTGCGTGCCTTCCTTCGGGATGAAGTAGCCGACCTCAACGCCGTTGCCGGCCTCTTCCGCGCGGTCGCGGCCCTGGAAGATATCGCCGGACCAGCCGATGGCGATGCAGATATCGCCGTTGGCAAGGCCGTTGATGAATTCCGACGAGTGGAACTTGCGCACGAAGGGCCGGATCTTCAGCAGGGCTTCCTCGGCCTTGGCGATATCCGCCGGATCGTGGCTGTCCGGGTTGAGACCAAGGTAGGCGAGCGTGACCGGGATGATGTCGGTCGGCGAATCCAGCATGTTGATGCCGCAATCCTTGAGCTTCTCGGCATTGGCCGGATCGAAGATCACGCTCCAGCTATCGATCTGGTCCGTGCCGAGCGCTTCCTTGATCTTCGCCTTGTTGAAGCCGATGCCGATCGTGCCCCACATGTAGTTGATCGAATATTCGTTGCCGGGATCGAACGGCTGCATGCGCTCGCTCACCATGTCCCACATGTTCTTGAGGTTCGGCAGCTTGGACTTGTCGAGCTTCTGGTAGACGCCCGCCGCGATCTGACGCTGCAGGAAGGTATTGGTGGGCACGACGACATCATAGCCGGTGCCGCCGGCCAGCAGCTTCGTTTCCAGGATCTCGTTCGAATCGTAGACGTCGTAGACGACCTTGATGCCCGTTTCCTTGGTGAAGTCGTCGATGATCGACGAGTCGATATAATCCGACCAGTTGTAGACGTTGACGACTTTTTCCTGCGCGAGCGCACCGCCCGCCACAAACATCGCAGCCATTGCCGCCGTCGCCAAAAGAGTGCGTCTTTTCATTGATTTTTCTCCCAGTTTCCTTCGCAGGCCTCTGCGTTCGCATGAAGAACCGCCGCCGATTATGGTTGTTTTTTAAGAGGCGACAAGCGGCATTCGACGTAAACGGAGGCTGATTTTTTTATATCACATTGTTCCCATTCCTATCATATTTGAAGCCCTATCGCGGACGGAAAGCAAGCGGAAATTTACTGGAAGTCGAAAAGGCTGAGGCCGGCGACCATTTCATCGAGGCCAAGCGGCCGCGTAACGGGCGGCTCCGCCCGCGCCAGGCAGCCCTGCCGTTCGCAGAGCCGGCAAGCCGTTCCGACGGCGACCGCCGCGTCCCGCCGTACCGCCTCACCGTAAACCGTCTCCTCCGCATGGGCGGCGTCGCAGCCGACCAGCAGTGCGGTGCGCCGCACCCGCTCGGCAAAGACGCCCTGCGGACCTTCCAGCGTGCGCGAGACCGTCAGGAAGGCGGCACCGTCGGGCATTTCCACCCGGTCGACGAGGATTTGGCCCGGCTGGGAAAAGGCGGAATGCACGCCGAGCTTGGGACAGCCGCCGCCGAACCGCGCCTGCGGAAAGCCCTGCCCGCCCGCCCGCCGGAAACGGTTGCCGGCATTGTCTATCTCCAGCAGGAAGAAGGGCACGCCCGCCTTGCCGGGGCGCTGAAGCATCGTCAGCCGGCTCGCCGCCTGCTCGAAGGAGACGGAAAAGCGGGCGCGCAGCACATCGATATCACAGCGCGCGCGCTGCGCCGTCGAATGGAAGGCCTCGTAGGGCATCATCAGAGCGTGGGCGGCGTAACGCGCCAGCTCGAAGCGGGCGATGCGCTTCGCCTCGGCGGTCGACAAAGCGAGCAGGTCGAGTTCCGCGAAAATCTCATCCTGCAAGGCGAGCTGCACCGTCTCCATGGCGATCTCGCGCACCTGATCGAAGGGCGACAGGCGCTCCGACAGGAAGAGGCGCATGGAGTGCCGGTCGAAACGGCGGCGCAGGTTCGGCATGGTATGAACGGGCAACAGGCGCACGACGACGCCGTGCTCCTTGCGCAGCCAGCCCTTGAGGGCGCTCGCCAGATCGTCGCCCGGCGCGAGCGCGGCATGGAAACGCTCGGCCGCCTCATCGATGGCGGCGAAATAGTTGGGCCGGCCTTCCAGTTTGTCGCGCACCTCGTCCATCGGCAGCAAGGCACCCGAGAGCGTCGTGGCATGCCCCTCCCGGGCGAGGAGGTCGGCAAGATCGGTGAGGCGCGCGGCCTGCTCGCGGTAGGCGCGGTAGAGCTTGAGGATACCGCTCGCCACATTGGGCGCGGCATCGGCGATCTCCACCAGCTCGTGATCGCCCGGCAGCTCGCCGGCAAGCAGCGGATCGGCGAAGACCTCGCGGAGCTGGCGCGCATTGCCGGCGCTCTCACCCTGCAGCTCGTCGAGATCGACCTTGTAGACGGAGGCAAGGCGCAGGAGGAGCTGCACGGTCAGCGGCCGCTGGTTACGCTCGATGAGATTCAGATAGGACGGCGAGATGGAAAGCCCCTCGGCCATCGCCGTCTGCGTGAGGCCGAGGGTATTGCGGATGCGCCGGACCTTCGGGCCGGCAAAGATCTTGTTCTCTGCCATATGTCAAATCCTTTACACGGCCAGGCCGCCGGTCAATTTTACAGATTTTACTTTTTTACAGACCGCTCCTGTCAAAGACAAGACATCATTACCCGATTACAGCGCTGATTTTCCGGTTTTCTCTCGCGCTATTGTGCGGCGCGATGTAAATACTGTCACATGAAATCGGGGCAGCGAGAGAGCCAGCATCCGATCCAGAGACACCGCATTGGAGGATATTATGACCGACTTTTACAATCTCGTCCCGAGCGCGCCGAAGGGCCGTTTCGACGGTATCGAGCGCCCCTACACGGCCGAGACGGTCGAGAAGCTGCGCGGCTCGGTCCAGATCCGCCACACGCTGGCCGAGAACGGCGCGAACCGCCTGTGGAAGCTCATCCACGAGGAGGATTTCGTCAACGCACTCGGCGCGCTCTCGGGCAACCAGGCCATGCAGATGGTCCGCGCCGGCCTGAAGGCGATCTATCTCTCCGGCTGGCAGGTTGCCGCCGACGCCAATACGGCCTCGGCCATGTATCCCGACCAGTCGCTCTATCCGGCAAACGCCGCTCCCGAGCTTGCCAAGCGCATCAACCGCACGCTGCAGCGCGCCGACCAGATCGAGACGGCGGAAGGCAACGGCCTTTCGGTCGACACCTGGTTCGCACCCATCGTCGCCGATGCGGAAGCCGGCTTCGGCGGCCCGCTCAACGCCTTCGAGATCATGAAGGCCTTCATCGAGGCGGGCGCCGCCGGCGTCCACTTCGAAGACCAGCTCGCATCGGAAAAGAAGTGCGGCCATCTCGGCGGCAAGGTTCTGATCCCGACCGCCGCCCATATCCGCAACCTCGATGCCGCGCGCCTTGCCGCCGACGTCATGGGCGTGCCGACGCTGATCGTCGCCCGCACGGACGCCGAGGCCGCCAAGCTCCTGACCTCCGATATCGACGAGCGCGACCAGCCCTTCGTCGACAAGGACAAGGGCCGCACGGTCGAGGGCTTCTACCAGGTCAAGAACGGCATCGAGCCGTGCATCGCCCGCGCCATCTCCTATGCGCCGCATTGCGACCTGATCTGGATGGAGACCGGCAAGCCGGACCTAGAACAGGCCCGCAAGTTCGCCGAGGCCGTGCACAAGGCCCATCCCGGCAAGCTGCTCGCCTACAATTGCTCGCCGTCGTTCAACTGGAAGAAGAACCTCGACGACGCGACGATCGCCAAGTTCCAGCGCGAGCTGGGTGCGATGGGCTACAAATTCCAGTTCATCACGCTCGCCGGCTTCCACCAGCTCAATTTCGGCATGTTCGAGCTGGCGCGCGGCTACAAGGAGCGCCAGATGGCCGCCTATTCGGAGCTGCAGGAAGCGGAATTCGCCGCCGAGATCAACGGCTACACCGCGACCAAGCACCAGCGTGAAGTCGGCACCGGCTATTTCGACGCCGTCTCCATGGCGATCACCGGCGGCCAGTCTTCCACGACCGCCATGCATGAATCGACCGAGCACGAGCAGTTCCGCCCGGCCGCCGAATAACCCGATCCGTCACCTTTCAAGAACCCCATAGAGCCGCATTTCCTGCGACGGCAGGCGTACCGCCTGCCTGCAAAATGCTCAGAAGAGGAGAAATGCCATGACAGTCCAGACCCGCGTCAAGGAACGAGCCGAAGAGCAGGCTTCCGCCATGACCCCCGACCAGCAGGCCATGATCCGCATGGTCGCCAACGACCTGCACCGCCTCAACCAGTCCGTCATGAAGGCGGTCGAGGCCGGCGTCTCGGTGGAACTCGTCCGCTCCGCCCGCCATCACGGCGGAGAGGGCAACTGGGGCGACCTGCTGATCCCGGTCATCGTGACGCAGGGTCGCGGCTGATCAAGGCATAGTCCAGTCAAGGAAAATCCCCGGCGTTCCCTGCGCCGGGGATTTTTCGTTCGGCGGATTTTCCGCGCGTCAGCCTTCCACCTTGATGACGTTCGACCGGAACATGCGCGTGAAGAACGTGCGGTCCGAGAGGTTGGCCAGCACAGCCGCGATGACGGCCGTCGCGGCCACGGCGAAGACGACCCGCGCGACAAGCACGCTGTAGATGTCCGCGCCGAGAGCGAGCACGATCAGCGTGTCCTCGATCACGCTATGCGCGAAGCCCATGAAGACGCAGGACAGGAAGATCTGCCGCGGCGACACCGCGCCCGATTGCGCCTCGCGGATCAGCAGGCCCGCGCCATAGGAGATGCCGAGGAACAGGCCGACGGCGGTGAGATGCTCCGCCTCGCCCCGGATGCCGGCCAGCCGCAGCACCGGCGACAGGGCTTTCATCAGGAGGGCCAGCACGCCCGTCACCTTGAGGATTTCGAGGCCCCAGGACAGGACGACGAGGATGACGAGCATCCAGAGCATGGTTTCCGCAAGGCCCCGTAGATACTCCAGCCAGTCGGGCGTCGCGCTGATCGGGATCCAGGCGGGAGCGACCGGCGCGGACAGCCAGCCCGTGGCCGAAAAGACCTGGTGCAGCAGGAAGGCGAAAAGCAGGCCGCCGGCAAAGCGCAGCGCGGTCGAGACGACAATGCCCGGGCCCGCCTGCTGGATGATCTTCTGCTCGATGGGCAGGGCGTGCCCGAACAGGATGAGCGCCGAGAAGATCGTGACGTCCGCCACGCTGAGCGAAGAGACGGGAACGAGCGTGAAGAGGAGCGGCACGGCGCCCCAGATCCCGATGAGCATGCCCGTCAGCCAGGCCAGCCCCAGCTCCGGGGGAAGCCCGACGAGATTCATGACCGGCGCGAAAACAGGCGTCATAGCCTTGATCACGCCCATGCGCGCCAAAAACTCCGTCGCCAGCGCGATAGGGACGGTGATGCGGACAAGCACCCAGTAGACATCGAGGGTTTCCTTGGTCTTCTGCAGGGCTGTGGCGAAGAACGGCATCTGAGGCTCCTTCCGTTGGCTGGATTTTCCTAACCCGGGCCGCTTCGCAGTTTCGGTCAAAGATTGCAGGATGGTGCAATTTTATTGCAAAGATGGCGAAGGCGCCTATGCTGCCGGCATGGATCGGATCGACCGGAAACTGCTGAACCTCCTGCAGCGCGATGCATCGCGCACCAATGTCGACATGGCGGACGAGGTTGGACTGTCACCCTCCAGTTGCCTGCGCCGCACGCAACGGCTGCGCAAGTCGGGCGTGATCGACCGCATCGTCGCGATCCTGAACCCGGCCAGGGCCGGCCGCATGATCAAGGCCATCGTCACGGTGGAGTTGAAGCTGCATGGCGAGCAGCATATGCGCCGCTTCCTGGACGTCGCCGTCGCGGAGGATGCCGTCGCGCAGGCCTATGCCGTCACGGGCGAGACGGACGTCATCCTGATGCTGCGCCTGCACGACATGGAGGAATATGTCGCCCTCTGCGACAGGCTGTTCAGCGACGAGCACAATGTCGCGCGGTTCTTCACCATGGTGGTCATCCGCACGGCGAAGGAGGAGACCGCGATCCGGCTGTGACCGGGATATCGCCGGTCACGCAAAACCCCCGGCGCGTTTTCCGCGCACCGGGGGCTGTCGTTTCATCGCAGACGCGGAAATCAGGCCGCGCGGTTAAGGCCCTGGTCGTCCGCTTCGAGGCGGAACTGTTCGACCAGCATCATCAGCGTATCGGCGTCGCCCGCGAGCTTGCGGCTAGCGGCCGTCGTCAGGTCCACCATCGAGGCGTTCTGCTGGGTCATCTGGTCCATCTGGTTGACGGAGCCATTGACCTCCTGCAGCGCCGCCGCCTGGTCGCGGCTCGCCGTCGCCATCATGTCCACATGCTGGCTGACGGTGACGATCTGCTCGCTGATCGAAGCGAGCACAGCGCCCGTCTCCTGCACCAGATGCGAACCGGCGCTGACCTCGTTCGTCGATTTCTCGATGAGGCCCTTGATCTCCTTTGCCGCCTGCGCCGAGCGTTGGGCAAGCTCGCGCACCTCCTGCGCCACCACCGCGAAGCCCTTGCCGGCGTCGCCGGCACGGGCTGCCTCGATGCCGGCATTGAGGGCGAGCAGGTTCGTCTGGAAGGCGATATCGTCGATCACCTCGATGATCTGCTCGATCTGGCGCGAAGCTCCCTCGATGCGGCCCATGGCGGCAATCGCGTTGTTGACGACCGCGGCGGAACTGTCGGCGCTGCGCTTCGTCGTGCCGACGACCACATTCGCCTCGTGCGCCCGCTCGGCGGAGGAGCGAACCGTGACCGTGATCTGCTCGACGGCGGCGGCGGTCTCCTCCAGCGAGGAGGCCTGTGCCTCGGTACGCTTGGAAAGCGCATCGGCCGATTGCAACATATCCGAGCCGCTGCGCTGGATCGACATCGCATTGGTGCGGATCTGGCCGAGCGTGTCGTGCAGGCGCTCCAGCGAGACGTTGAAGTCCCGGCGAAGCTGTTCTAGGCGGCCGGTGAAGGGCGTGTCGATCTGGCGCGACAGGTCGCCCTGCGCAAGACGGCCAAGACCGGCGGCGAGCGCGTTTACGGCGAAGTCGATGTCGCGGTCGAGGGACTGCTTCTCGGCGTCGTTGCGGGCGCGCTCGGCTTCCGCCGCCGCGCGCTGCTGTTCGCTTTCCTCCTCGATGCGGATCTTCGACAGGGCATTTTCCTTGAAGACACCGAGGGCGCGGGCCATGTCGCCGATCTCATCGGCGCGGCCTTCGCCGGAAATACCGGTGTCGAGGAAGCCGTCCGCCAGCCGGCGCATCGCGCCGGTGATCTGGCCGATCGGCCCCTTCAGCGTCAGCACGAGGGCGATGCCGGCGAGGACGGCGATGGCCGCACCCGCGACGGTCGCGAGAACAGAGACCTGGTTGGCCTTCTCGCGCTCGGTGCCGGCGCTGGTCTTCTGCTCCTCGGCGAACTGGCTGAGCAGGTTCCAGATCGTATCGATCGACTGACCGGCGGCCTCGAACTGGGCGGCGCGCTCGGTGCTGATCTTCACGAGCTCGGCGCTGTCGGCCTCGATGCGCTCCAGCAGCTTCGGCAGCGTCTCGTCCACGGCGGCGAAGAACGGCTGGTCGCTGGCCGCGCCGCGCAGACCGTTCATGTCGATGCGCATGATGGCGAGATTGCCGGTGAGCTTGACGCGGTTCTCCGGCGAGGTCTCGCCGAGGAAGCGCGCGGCGGCGACCTCGATATCGTCGATGGAGGAGACGAGCTTGCGCGTGGAGCCGAGAACGGCCTCCGACTTGATGATCGGCGTGTCGAGTTCGTTGAAGATGCGGGTCGCCTCGCGCATCTTCGCGGCGGCGGCGCCCTGAAGCTGGATGGTAACCTGACGGAAGCGGTTCACACGGCGGGCGATTTCCGGCACGGTGACGCTCGCCGGATCGGTCGACTTGAGCAGCGCGCCGAGTTCGTCGATCGTGTTGCGGATGGTGATCAGCACGACCGTCTGGTTCTTCGGCAGGATCATCGAGATCGAGCGCTCGGTCTTGCTGAAGAGCGGGTAGCGCTCGCGGACAACCTTCAACTGCTCCTCGGGCGTCGCGCCCCGGCTGAATTCGGAGAGGAAATCGCCGAAGAACTTGCTGGCATTGGTCAGGCGCTCGGCCTCGCGCAGCATGATCTTCGCGGCGTTCTCGTTCTGGCGCACCGAGCGCTGGAGCTTCGTCGCCTCGTCGAGAATCTTCACCTGCTCGCTGGAGAGCGTGTTGAGGTTCTTCGTCATGGTCTCGTGCAGGCCGACTTCGTTCACATAGAGCGTCCAGAGACCGTCCATGCGCGCCTGGATATCCTTGGTCTGCGCTTCGGCATCGACCAGCTTGGACCGGTCGGCATCAGGCGCCAGGCTATCCATCGTGGCCCGCAGAACCTCGCCCTGCGCCGTCAGGCGCTCGTGGACGGCATCGCGATTGGCCTCCGTCGTATCCTGCAGGAAGCGGTTCATGCCCGCATAGACATCCTTGAAGCCGCTCAGCGACTGGAGGACGCTGTTGGAAATCTCCATGCGGCCCTGCAGCAGACCGGACGCATAAAGCCCGGTGAAGCCGACGGCGCAAATGCTGAGAACGAACGGCAGGATGAAGACCAGAACCTTGGTCTGGATCTTGAACCGGGCGAGAATCTTATCGATGAACATGGCGGGACATCCGTTGTCGGCGTGCTCCACCCCTGCCCTTTGCGGGCCTCCCCAGGATTCGGACGCCGGATTACCGACTTTCATGCGGCTGCAATGCCGCGCATCCGGGGGAGCAATCATTGCCAGCCGCACGCCATCCTTCGGGACGACGCGGCATCCGGAACCCTATCGGGCGATATTCGGCGGCAATCTTTAAAATTCCATCACCGCTTAAACCGATTTATGACTATCGGCGGCGTCAGGACGCGAGAAAGGCGAGAAGCGCGGCGAGGCTGGCGGCGAGCGCGCAATTGACGCTTATGGCGAACAAGCGGCGGCGGCTTTCCTCGACGGCGGCGATGGCTATGGCGCGGGCAGGGCGGTTTCCTTGAGGCATGCGGCGATACTCCGTTACGCGAAACAGGTAACCCGGATGATCCGGCCAGCCGGCCCACATCATGTTGCTCCCCTCCCCGCAGGGACGGAAAACGCCGACATGTCCCGAGCATCCGCCGCAAGATGTTAAAGGACGGTAAAGGCCGGGGCGAATCTCAGGCTTCCTGCCCCGCCGCGTGGCCAGAGGCCCAGGCCCACTGGAAATTGTAGCCACCGAGCCAGCCTGTCACATCCACCGCCTCGCCGATGAAATAGAGGCCCGGCACGGCCTTAGCCGCCATGCTGCGGGAATCGAGCGCGCCCGTGTCGACGCCGCCGAGGGTGACTTCCGCCGTGCGATATCCTTCCGAGCCGGGCGGGCGCAGGCGCCAGGCCTTGAGACGCTGGAGCAGCGCGTCGATGCGCTTGCCGGGCTGTTCGGCCAGCGGCCCGTCGATGCCCAGTTCCGTGACGAAGAGCTGCGCGAGCTTCCTCGGCATATGCTCGGCCAGTACCGTCTGCACGGCCTGTCGCCCGTTCTGTCGCCGCGCGGCGGCGATCACGGCCGTAAAATCGACATCGGGGCAGATGGCGAGAGCGATCTCCTCGCCTTCTCGCCAATAGGACGAAATCTGCAGGATGGCAGGGCCGCTGAGGCCGCGATGGGTGAACAGCGCAGCCTCACGGAATTCCGTCTTGCCGTGGCGGGCGATCACCTCGACGGCAACGCCCGGCAGGCCCTCATGGGCGGCAAGCGTCGCCGGATCCAGCATCAGGGGAACGAGGCCGGCGCGGGTTTCCAGAACAGGCAGGCCAAACTGCTCGGCGATGCGGTAGGCAAAGCCGGTCGCGCCCATTTTCGGGATCGACTTGCCGCCGGTCGCGATTACCAGCGATGCGGCCTCGACCGTCCCGTTTTCCGTGACGATCCGGAAGGATGCACCGTCATGCTCGACGGCGGAGATGGGCATCGAAAGACGCAGTTCCGCGCCAACGGCCTTCATCTCGGCCAGCAGCATGGCGACGATGTCCTTCGCCGAATTGTCGCAGAAGAGCTGGCCCAGCGTCTTCTCGTGCCAGGGGATGCGGTGGCGCTCGACAAGATCGAGGAAGTCGCGCGGCGTATAGCGCGCGAGCGCCGACTTGCAGAAATGCGGATTGGCCGAGAGGAAGTTCTTCGGCCCGGCATGGATGTTGGTGAAGTTGCAGCGGCCGCCGCCCGAGATGCGGATCTTCTCGCCGGGCGCGCGGGCAAGGTCGAGCACGAGCACGCGCCGTCCGCGCCGCCCCGCCTCGATGGCGCACATCATGCCCGCCGCGCCCGCTCCGATGATGACGACGTCCCGCCGTTCCGCCACGTACTCGATCCCCGTTTTGCCTTCCATTCGGCCATAACGGGTGAAAGTCAACTGCCACGCCGCACGTAAATTCCCGGAAAAATCGCGCTTTCTACCCCCCGGGGGGAGCTAGCAAAGGCTAAAACACCAGCTATGATGGTACATCGTCAACCAAACCCGGTGCCTCATGCCGTCCAAAAAGAAAGTCGTTACTCCCACCATCGAAAAGGCCGCACGCTCCACGAAAATCCCTCCCGCCATCAGCGTGCCGCGCGGGGTAAAGACCTGGAAGGACGCCGCAGACTGGCTTCGCGCCCGCGGCATCGAGGACATAGAATGCATCACGCCCGACCTCGCCGGAGTGCCGCGCGGGAAAATGATGCCGTCTTCGAAATTCACCTCGAACACGTCGCTGGCGCTGCCCTCCGCGCTCTACCGCCACACGATTTCCGGCGATTACCCGGAAGAGACCGGCAATTTCCGCTACGAGCCGCGCGACAGCGACCTCAAGCTCGTGCCGGATCTTTCCACGCTCTCCGTCGTGCCGTGGGAAACCGATCCGACCGCGCAGGTCATCTGCGACATCGTCGGCTCGACCGGCGAGAACGTGCCCTATACCCCGCGCAACGTGCTGAAGAACGTCGTGAAGATGTATAGCGACCGCGGCTGGAAGCCGGTCGTCGCGCCCGAGATCGAATTCTATCTCGTCGCCGTCAATGACGACCCGGACTATCCGCTGCACCCGCCGAAGGGCCGCTCCGGCCGCGCCATCCAGGGCGGACAGGGCTATTCCATCGCCGGCATCAACGAGTTCGACGAGCTGATCGACGACATCTACCACTTCTCCGAACGGCAGGGTCTCGAGATCGATACCCTGATCCACGAGGAGGGACCGGCGCAGCTCGAGATCAACCTGCGCCACGGCGATCCCATCGAGCTTGCCGACCAGGTGTTCCTGTTCAAGCGCACGATCCGCGAGGCGGCGCTGAAGCACGGCATCTACGCCACCTTCATGGCCAAGCCCATGCAGGGACAGGCGGGCTCCGCCATGCATATCCACCAGTCGGTGGTGGAGATCGGGACCGGAAAGAACGTCTTCTCCAATCCGGATGGATCGGCATCGAAGGAATTCTTCCACTTCATCGGCGGCATGCAGGCCTATGTACCGAAGACGCTCGTGATGATGGCGCCCTATGTGAACTCCTACCGCCGCCTGACGCCCGACATGTCCGCCCCGGTGAACAACGCCTGGGGCTACGACAACCGCACGACGGCCTTCCGCGTGCCGGTGTCGGACGCCGCGGCGCGGCGTGTCGAGAACCGCCTGCCCGGCTCGGACGCCAATCCGTATCTGGCGCTCGCGGCCTCACTCGGCTGCGGCCTGCTCGGCATCATGAACCAGATCGAGCCGACCGCGCCGACGGAGGACACCGCCAACGAGGGATCGATCGACCTGCCGCGCGGCCTGCTGGAAGCCGTGTCGCTGCTCGAATCCGATCCCACGCTGGCCGACGTGCTGAGCCCGGAGTTCATCGGCCTTTATGCCGGCGTCAAGCGGGGCGAGTTCGAGACCTTCATGCAGGTGATCAGCCCCTGGGAACGCGAGTTCCTGCTGCTCAACGTCTGAGCGGCCGGCGGTCCGGGCCGCCTGAAGAGACCAGACCCTGAGAGCGGCGGCGCCCCGGCGCGCCGCTGCACCCTCTTGAACATGAGTGTGTGCAATGCCCTGGCAAAGCCCGATTTCCCCCGGCGTCTCCTGGTATGAGGCAAGCGTCGGCGAGCGCCCCGAATATGCGGCCCTCGACGGCTCCGTCGAGACCGACGTCGCCATCGTCGGCGGCGGCTTCACCGGCCTGCAGGCCGCCTACAATCTTGCGAGGAAAGGCGTGCGCGTCACGCTCATCGAGGCGCATCGCTTCGGCGACGGCGCATCGGGCCGCAACGGCGGCCAGCTTGGCACCGGCCAGCGCGCCGAGGCGGAGGAGATGGAAGCCGAGTTCGGCTTCGAGCGCGCCAAGGCCCTCTTCGACATGGCCGAGGACGCCAAGCGCCACATCCACGACTTCGCCAGCTCTCAGAACCTCGATATCGATTATGTGCCCGGCCAGCTCAATGTCAGCCACAAGGCGAGCTTCGAGAAGGATTTTCGCGATCACGTCGAAATCGCCGCGACGCGCTATAACTACCCGCACATGACCTACATGGACCGCGCCGAGACAGAGGAGCGCGTCGGCTCCAAGCGCTTCTTCTTCGGCCTGCGCGACACCGGCACCGGCCATATCCACCCGATGAAACTGCTGGTCGGCGTCGCCCGCGCCGCGAAAGAAGCGGGCGCCAGCCTGCATGAGAAGACCCCCGCCCTGAAGATCGAGCGGGCCGGCGGCAAGGCGGTGATCACCACCGCCAGGGGCACCATCCGCGCCGACAAGGCGCTGATCGCCTGCAACGCCTATATCGGCGACCTGGAACCGAAGACGGCGGCTCATGTCATGCCGATCCGCTCCTTCATCGGCGCGACCGTACCGCTCGACAAGTTCCCCTCGGTCATTCCCGGCGGCGAAGCCATCGCCGACACGCGGTTCGTCGTGCGCTATTTCCGCAAGACCCGCGACGGCCGGCTGCTCTTCGGCGGGCGCGAGGCCTATTCCGAAAATCTCGACGACATGACACCGCCCATCCGCCGGCAGATCGAGGAAGTCTATCCGGAACTGAAGGGCATCGAGCTTACCCACGCCTGGGGCGGCTCCGTCGGCATCACCATGCCGCGCAAGCCCTATGTGCGCGAGGTCCTGCCCGGCATCACAACGATCGGCGGCTATTCCGGCCACGGCGTCATGCTGTCGAATTATTGCGGCAAGCTCTACGCGGACGAGGTGACCGGCGGCAGCAGTCAGCTCGACCTGTTGAAGGCCCTGAAAATCCCGGCCTTCCCGGGTGGTGCGCGCTTGCGCTCGCCGCTCCTCTTCCTCGCCATGACATGGTATGCGATGCGCGACCGGCTCTGACCGACACGGAAAAACCGATTTTGTTGCGTTGCATGCTGGTGTTTTTAAATCGATTAGATTATAACACCCGGCAACAGAACGAGATCGAGATATCCGATGAGCAGCCAGATCATTCCCGTTGAGCCTTTCGACTATGTCGTCTTCGGCGGAACCGGCGACCTTGCGGAACGCAAGCTCCTTCCGGCCCTCTACCACCGGCAGCTCGCCGGCCAGCTTTCGGACCCGACGCGCATCATCGGCGCGTCGCGCACCGCCTTCACGGACGAGGAATACCGCAAGTTCGCGGTCGATGCGCTGAAGGAACACCTGAAGGCAGAGGAATTCGACGACGCGCAGGTCAAGACCTTCTGCGACCGGCTGTTCTATGTGGCGGTCGACGCCAAGTCCGACCAGGGCTGGGACAAGCTGAAGGAATTGCTGGACGAGGGCAAGGACCGCGTGCGCGCCTTCTATCTCGCCGTGGCCCCCGCCATCTTCGGCGACATCTCGGAGAAGATCCGCGATCACAAGATGATCACCAAGCAGACGCGCATCGTCGTCGAAAAGCCGATCGGCCGCGATCTTGCCTCCGCCAATGAGCTGAACAACACGATCGGCAAGGTCTTCCACGAAGAGCAGATCTTCCGCATCGACCACTATCTCGGCAAGGAGACGGTGCAGAACCTGATGGCGCTTCGCTTCGCCAACGCGCTCTACGAGCCGCTGTGGAACTCCGCCCATATCGACCATGTGCAGATCACGGTCGCCGAATCGGTCGGCCTCGAAAGCCGCGCCGGCTACTACGACAAGGCGGGCGCGCTGCGCGACATGGTGCAGAACCATATCCTCCAGCTGCTCTGCCTCGTGGCGATGGAAGTGCCCTCCTCCATGGACGCCGAGGCCGTGCGCGACGAGAAGCTGAAGGTGCTGCGCGCCCTGAAGCCCATCGACCAGTACAATGTCGAGCGCCTCACCGTGCGCGGCCAGTATCGCGCCGGCGCCTCTGCGGGCGGCCCGGTCAAGGGTTACCTGGAAGAGCTGGAAGGCGGCGTTTCCAACACGGAGACCTTCGTCGCCGTCAAGGCCGAGATCGGCAACTGGCGCTGGGCGGGCGTGCCCTTCTACATCCGCACGGGCAAGCGCCTTGCCGCGCGCATGTCGGAGATCGTCATCACCTTCAAGCCGATCCCGCATTCGATCTTCGATCCCTCGGCGGGCCGCATCGAAGCCAACCAGCTCATCATCCGCCTGCAGCCGGACGAGGGCGTCAAGCAGTCGCTGATGATCAAGGACCCCGGTCCAGGCGGTATGCGCCTGCGCAACGTCTCGCTCGACATGAGCTTTGCCGAGGCCTTCGACGCGCGTAATGCCGATGCCTACGAGCGCCTTTTGCTCGACGTCATCCGCAACAACCAGACGCTCTTCATGCGCCGCGACGAAGTGGAAGCCGCATGGCGCTGGGTCGACCCGATCCTGAAAGCCTGGGAAGCGACAGGCCAGCAGGCGCAGGGCTACACCGCCGGCACCTGGGGCCCGAGCCAGGCCATCGCCCTCATCGAGCGCGACGGCCGCACCTGGCACGAAACGTAAGGAAGGCCGATGAGCGCTGAAATGCACGAATTCAAGGATGGCGCGGCATTGGCCGAAGGGCTGGCGGACAAGGTTGCCGCCACGCTGACGGACGCCATCGCCGCGCGCGGCCGCGCGACCATCGCGGTCTCGGGCGGCTCCACGCCCAAGGCCTTCTTCAAGGCGCTCTCCGGCCGCGATATCGACTGGTCCAAGGTTACGGTGACGCTCGTCGACGAGCGCTTCGTGTCGGCGGACAATCCCCGCTCGAACCACCTGCTCGTCGCCGATAACCTGCTGCAGGACAAGGCGAAGGCCGCACACTTCCTGCCGCTCTACCGGGACGCGGGCAGCGCGGAAGAGGCGGCGAAGATCGCCTCCGCCGACGCCGCAAGCCTCGGCCATCCCTTCGACGTCGCAATCCTCGGCATGGGAACGGACGGCCACACCGCCTCGTTCTTCCCCCGCGGCAGCCGGCTCGCCGAAGCGATCTCGGCCGAAACACCGCGCGGCGTGATCACCATGGAAGCGGAGGGCGCGGGCGAAACCCGCCTCACCTTCACCTTCGCCAGCCTTCAGGATGCCCGCCTTCTGGTGCTGCATATCGAGGGGCAGGGCAAGAAGGACGTTCTGGCCGCCGCTGAGGCGGACGGACCGGAGGAGGACATGCCGATCCGCGCCATTCTGCGGCGCGCGGCAACGCCGCTCGACATCTACTGGGCACCCTAGCGCGCCCGGCCGGCTGAAGCCGAATACGACTGGCGCCGCAGGACGCCGCTACCCGCGGATGGCGCAGCTTTCCCGCTCGTCCTGCCGTGCAAACACGCAATCGAGGAAGTCAGGATAACTCCCATGTCCGCCGACAAGCGCATCGAAGCCATCACCGCCCGCATCGTCGAACGTTCGAAGCCGCATCGCCAGCCCTATCTGGAACGCGTGCGCGCCGCCGCCTCCAAGGGCGTGCACCGCGCCGTGCTCTCCTGCGGCAACCTCGCGCACGGCTTTGCCGTCTGTTCCCCCGCCGAGAAGGACGCGCTCGCCGGCGACCGCGTCCCGAACCTCGGCATCATCACCTCCTATAACGACATGCTATCGGCCCACCAGCCGTTCGAGACCTATCCCGCCCTCATTCGCGAGGCGGCACGGGAAGCGGGCGGCGTGGCGCAGGTGGCCGGCGGCGTGCCCGCCATGTGCGACGGCGTCACCCAGGGCCAGCCGGGTATGGAACTCTCGCTCTTCTCGCGTGACCTGATCGCCATGGCGGCCGGCGTCGGCCTGTCGCACAACATGTTCGACTCGGTCGTCTATCTCGGCGTCTGCGACAAGATCGTGCCGGGCCTCACCATCGCCGCGCTGACCTTCGGGCACCTGCCCGCCGTCTTCATCCCCGCGGGTCCCATGACCTCCGGCCTGCCGAACGACGAGAAGACCCGCGTGCGCCAGCTCTATGCCGAAGGCAAGGCCGGCCGCGCCGAGCTGCTGGAGGCCGAGTCCAAGTCCTATCACGGCCCCGGCACCTGCACGTTCTACGGCACCGCGAACTCCAACCAGATGCTGATGGAGATCATGGGCTTCCACATGCCCGGCGCCTCCTTCATCAATCCCGGCACGCCGCTGCGTGACGCGCTGACCAGGGAAGCCGCCAGGCGGGCGCTCGCCATTACCGCGCAGGGCAACGAATTCACGCCGGCCGGCGAGATGATCGACGAGCGCTCCATCGTCAACGGCGTCGTGGGCCTCCACGCCACCGGCGGCTCGACCAATCACACGCTGCACCTTCTCGCCATGGCGCGCGCCGCCGGCATCGTACTGACATGGAAGGACATTTCCGACCTTTCCGACGTCGTACCGCTGCTTGCCCGCGTCTATCCGAACGGCCTTGCCGACGTGAACCATTTCCACGCGGCCGGCGGCATGGGCTTCCTCATCCAGGAACTGCTGAAGACCGGCATGCTGCATGACGATGTGCGCACCGTTTACGGCCAGGGCCTTCAGGCCTACGCCATCGATCCCCGCCTCGGCGAGAACGGCACGGTGCACCGCGAACCCGCGCCGAAGGTCAGCCACGACCCGAAGGTTCTCGCCAGTATCGAGACCCCCTTCCAGCCGACCGGCGGCCTCAAGATGCTGACCGGCAATATCGGCAGCGCCGTCATCAAGATATCCGCCGTCAAGCCGGAGCGCCACGTCATCGAAGCGCCGGCAAAGGTCTTCCACGACCAGCAGGAACTCAACGTCGCCTTCAAGAACGGGGAGCTGACGGGTGATTTCATCGCCGTCGTGCGCTTCCAGGGCCCCAAGTCGAACGGCATGCCGGAACTGCACAAGCTGACCACCGTGCTCGGCATCCTGCAGGATCGCGGCCAGAAGGTCGCCCTTCTTACGGACGGCCGCATGTCCGGCGCTTCCGGCAAGGTGCCGGCCGCGATCCACGTCACGCCCGAGGCGGTGGACAACGGCCCCATCGGCCGCATCCGTAACGGCGACATGATCCGCCTCGACGCCACGCACGGCACAATCGAGGTTCTGGTCGACGCCGCGGAATTCGCCGCCCGCCCGCAGGCGGCGGCTGACCTTTCCGGCAACGAATTCGGCATGGGCCGCGAACTCTTCGCCCCCTTCCGCGCGATTGCAGGACCGGCGGATCACGGGGCGAGCGTGCTGTTCGCGTAAGCGGGCGAATGGCCCCTCATCCCGCTGCCGCGACCTTCTCCCCGCAAGCGGGGCGAAGGGACATTGCCGCACGGTTTTCCTTCAATCGCAGGGAAAGCATCGCCACGATTTCCTTCTCCCCGCCTGCGGGGAGAAGGTCGCGGCAGCGGGATGAGGGGCTCCCCCCTAACTATCAGCTATAGATATCCAGCGTCCGGCCCTGATGATTCCGGTGCGTCGAGTAGACGAAGATGCGCTGGAGGTCCTTGTCGGACAGAAGCCGCAGGAAGCGGGCCTCGACCACGTCGTTGGGATAGACGCGCTGTGTCAGGCAGCCGATCATCGGGATGCGGGCGCTGACGATATCGAGATAGAAGTTGCGCGGAAGCTGGAACTTCGAGGTCATGGTGAGGACCGCGCCGCTGCGCGACAGCTTGATGATCACCCCGCGCCGCGAGACGAGGTTGACGATGCCGCCGGTCTCGGTGAACTCGATGCGGGCCTCGTTGCAGGTGTCCTCCATCGGGAAACTCTTCTCCCGATCGTACATGAAGGACTCTTCCTTGTTCAGGTAACTGCCCCGCGACGCCTGATCCTGAAAACGCATATGCCCGATGCCCCCCGGCATGATCAATTCCGGGAAAAAGACTAGGCATGAACGCTTAACATCGGGTTGAGCGGCAGGGCAAAATCCTGCCGCCCAGGGGACAAATCAGACGGCCCGATAGCTCTTGCCGGCAGCGTCGAAGAGATGCAGCTTGGTCCTGTCCGCCGTGAAGCGCACCTTCTCGCCGCGCTTGACATTGAGGATGCCGGGAATCTTGGCGATGATCGGCTCGCCCTGAACGAGGCCGTCGATATAGAGCAGCGTCACCTCGCCCAGCGCCTCGACGATGGAGACGGTGCCTTCGAAGAGGAAATCGTCGCCGGTCGTGATCTCCAGGTCCTCCGGCCGCACGCCGAAGCTTGCCGTCTTGCCGATCTCCGACGCCGCCGTCGCGATGCCGACGCCGCAGGTGCGCCCACCGGTCAGCTCCAGTGCGGTCGTCTCGCCGGCCGCGGTGATCTTCGCCGGGATGATGTTCATGGCCGGCGAGCCGATGAAGCGGGCGACGAAGAGGTTCGCCGGGCGCTCGTAGAGTTCCAGCGGCGGGCCGACCTGCTCGATATGGCCGGCCGAGAGCACGACGATACGGTCGGCGAGCGTCATCGCCTCCACCTGGTCATGCGTCACGTAGATCATCGTCGTGTCGGCCATCTGCTCGTTAAGCTTGGCGATCTCGATGCGGGTGGCGACGCGCAGGGCGGCGTCGAGGTTCGACAGCGGCTCGTCGAAGAGGAAGACTTTCGGATTGCGGCAGATGGCACGGCCGATGGCGACGCGCTGGCGCTGGCCGCCAGACAGCGCCTTGGGCAGGCGGTCGAGATACTTTGTGAGCTGAAGGATATCGGCGGCCGAACGCACGCGGCGGTCGATCTCCTCCTTGCTTTCCCCCGCGATCCGCATGCCGAACGCCATGTTGTCGTAGACGGTCATGTGCGGGTAGAGCGCGTAGGACTGGAAGACCATGGCGATGCCGCGCTTGGAGGGCGGCACGTCGTTGACGCGCTCGCCGTCGATCGTCATGTCGCCGCCGGTGATCTCCTCCAGGCCCGCGATCATGCGCAGCAGCGTCGACTTCCCGCAGCCGGACGGGCCGACGAAGACGATGAACTCGCCCTGCTTGATATCGAGATCGATGCCGTGGATCACGTCCACCGAACCGTAGGACTTGCGGATATCCTTGAGAACCAGCCCTGTCATTTCCATACTCCCCTTAAGTCCGTTATACGAAGCGGGCGAAGAACCCGCTCCAGGCCGGAAGTTCGATATTTTCCTCATGCATCACGCTGTCGAAGCCATGCCCTTCCAGCGCTTCCAACGTGCCGGCCGGCAGGTCGGCAAGGCGCGCGACGGGACTCATGTTGAAGGCGCAGAAGACCTTCTCGTTACCATGCGTGCGCACGAAGGACAGCACCGCGCCCTCGGCGACATGAAATTCGATCTCGCCCTTCACCAGGGCCACATGCTCCTTGCGGAAGGCGAGGAAGCGGCGATAGTGCGCCAGAACCGATGCCTCGTCACCCTCCTGCACGTTGACGGCCCGTTCCAGATGGGCGGCCGGCACCGGCAGCCAGGGCTTGCCGAGGCTGAAGCCGCCGGATTGCTGGCGACCGTCCCAGACCATCGGCGTGCGGCAACCGTCGCGCCCTTTGAAATCCGGCCAGAACTGGATGCCGTAGGGATCCTGAAGATCCTCGTAGGCGAGCTCGGCTTCCGGCAAGGCCAGCTCCTCGCCCTGATAGATGCAGACGGAGCCGCGCAGTGACATGAGGAGGCTAGCCAGCAGCTTGGCATGCGCATCGTGGTCGGTGACGGCAGTGCCCCAGCGGCTGACATGGCGCATGACGTCATGGTTGGAGAAGGCCCAGCAGACCCATCCTTCGGGCGCGGCCTTTTCCAGCGCGTGCTGCGTCTCGGCAACGAAGGCCGGCGTCAGCGGATCGGGCGCCAGGAACTCGAAGGCGTAGCACATGTGCATCTTGTCGCCGCCGGACGTGTATTCGCCGGCAATTTCAAGGCCGCGCTGGCTGTCGCCTACCTCGCCGACGGCGGCAATCGCCGGGAACTCCTCCATGACGGCGCGGAAGCGCTTCAGGAACTCCAGGTTCTCCGGCTGGTTCTTGTCGTAGATATGTTCCTGATAGTTGTAGGGATTCACGGCAGGCGCGGTCTGGGCATTGCGGCGCTCGGGGGCGAGCGACGGGTTGTCGCGCAACTCCTTGTCGTGGAAGTAGAAGTTGATCGTGTCGAGGCGGAAGCCGTCGACGCCGCGTTCCAGCCAGAAGCGGGCGACCGAAAGCAGCGCGTCCTGAACCTCGGGATTGTGCAGGTTGAGGTCGGGCTGCGAGGTCAGGAAGTTGTGCATGTAATATTGCAGGCGCGTCGGATCCCACTGCCAGGCGGAACCGCCGAAGATCGACAGCCAGTTGTTCGGCGGCGTGCCGTCGGGCTTCGAATCCGCCCAGACATACCAGTCGGCCTTGGGATTGGTGCGGCGCGAGCGGCTCTCGACGAACCAGGGGTGCTTGTCCGATGTGTGCGATAGCACGAGGTCGATCATCACGCGGATGTTGAGGCGATGGGCCTCGGCAATCAGCGCGTCGAAATCGGCCAGCACGCCGAAGATCGGGTCAACGTCCTGATAGTCCGAGACGTCGTAGCCGAAATCCTTCATCGGCGAGGTGAAGAAGGGCGATATCCAGATCGCATCCGCCCCGAGGGAGGCGACATGGGCGAGCCGTTCGGTGATACCCTTGAGGTCGCCAATCCCGTCGCCGTTGGTGTCCTGGAAGGAGCGCGGATAGATCTGGTAGATCACCGCGCCGCGCCACCAGTCCTTGTCCGGCGTGAGAAGAGTGGAATCCAACGTCGTCATTCTTGTTTCCTGCATAGAAGTTGCGTCAGCCGCCCTTGACCGAACCCGCCAGCAGGCCGCGCACGAGATAGCGCTGCAGGCTGAAGAAGACGATGAGGGGGACGACGATGGTAATGAAGGCGGAGGCCGTGAGGATTTCCCAGTTGCCGCCGCGCGAGCCGAGCAGGTTCACGAGGCGCCCGGTCAGCACCAGTTCGTCATTGCCCGTGCCGAGGAAGACCATGGCGACGAGCAGGTCGTTCCAGGTCCACAGGAACTGGAAGATGGCGAAGGAGGCGAGCGCCGGGAAGGAGAGCGGCAGGATGATCTTCACGAAGATATCGAAGTCCGACGCGCCGTCGACGCGGGCGGATTCCATGATCTCGCGCGGCAGGCCGGCCATGTAGTTGCGCAGGAGATAGACCGCGAGCGGCAGGCCGAAGCCCATATGGGCGAGCCAGATGCCGACATAGGTCTTGGCCGGCACGCCGAGGAAGGCGCCGACGCCGTTATAGAGCCGGAGCAACGGGATCAGCGACATCTGCAAGGGCACGACGAGCAGGCCGACGATGACCGCGATGAGGATCGCCCGGCCGGGGAACGGCATCCAGGCGAGCGCATAGGCGCAGAAGGCAGCGACGAGGATGGGGATGATGGTCGAGGGGATCGCCACCGTCAGCGAGTTGATGAAGGATGAGCCGATGCCGGCGGCGCTCAGCACTTCGCGATAGTTGTCGAGCGTGAAGCGCGGCGGGACGGAGGCGGTGTAGAAGATGCGCTGGCCGCGCGTGCCTTCCATCTTCGTGGGTGAGACGATCTCGTAGCTGCCGTCCTCGTTGACGGTCAGCGTCTGGCCGTCGCCGATATCGGCGGGCTTGCCGGCCTCGAAGGCGGCGGGTTGCAGCGGGCGGAAGCCGAAGGCGGAGACCTTGGCGTCGCCGCCTTCCACGAGGTCTCCCGCAATGACGAACTTGCCGTCCTTCTCGACCTGCGTTTCCGGCGAAGCGGCGCGGCCGGTGAGGTTCTGCGAGGAGGTGGAAAGCGCCGTCCACCAGCCCGAGACGGCGAGCTGATCCTTGTCGCGCAGCGAGGAGATGAGGAGGCCCGCGGTCGGCAGGGTCCACAGCGCGACGAGCAGCAGGACGGAGATATGGACGGCGATGGTGAGCGGCGAACGGGACGAAGCGATCATCTCAGTGGCCTTCCATTTCCTTGGTGGCGTTGCGGATGTTCCAGATCATGATCGGGATGACGAGGATCATGATGACGACGGCGATGGACGCGCCGCGCCCGAAATCGCCGCCGCCGCGGAACATCCAGTCGAACATCAGGTTCGCCAGAACCTGCGTCTGCCACTGGCCGTTGGTCATCGCGAGCACGATGTCGAAGACCTTGAGGACGAGGATGGTGATCGTGGTCCAGACGACGGCGATCGTGCCCCAGATCTGCGGCACCATGATCTTGAAGAAGATCTGGAAGCCGTTCGCCCCGTCGATGACGGCCGCCTCGATGGTCTCTTCCGGAATGCCGCGCAGGGCCGCGGACAGGATGACCATGGCGAAGCCGGTCTGGATCCAGATCAGGATGACCATCAGGAAGAAGTTGTTCCAGAAGGGAATGGTCATCCAGGCCTCGGGCGTGCCGCCGAAGGCGACGACGATGGCGTTGAGGATGCCGATCTGCTCGGAGCCTTCCGAGCGGAAATCGTAGACGAATTTCCAGATGACGGCGGCGCCGACGAAGGAGATCGCCATCGGCATGAAGATCAGAGTCTTTGCGATATTGCCCCACCAGATGCGGTCGGTCAGCGCGGCGATCACCAGGCCGAAGAAAGTGGCGAGCGCCGGGACCACAAGGAGCCAGAGGAAATTGTTGAAGATCGACTGGCGGAATTCGCCGTCGCCGAACATCCAGATGTAGTTGCTGAAGCCGACGAACTGCTGGCCGGAGCGATCGAGGAAGGAAAGCCGCACGGACTCGAAGACCGGATAGACGAGATAGATGGCGAGCGCGAAGAGCGCGGGCGCCATGAACAGCCAGGGACGGATGGCATTGGTAAGCCGAAGATTACGGGAAGCCTGCGCGCCCGCCAGCCCCTTGGAGGGGAACATCCTGTCGAGTAGCCAGTTCGTTCCGAAGAAATAGACGACGCAGGCGAGAACGCCCCCGACCATCGTGAAGATGGCGAATAACAATTGCTGCATGGCGGTCCCTCCCCAGGAATGCACCCCGCCCTCTTGGGCGCATCGATCGTTCACGCGGCTCCCACCGCATGGTCCGGCTGCACTTTCGCATGCGTAAGAAAACCGGCCGACGGATGCCGGCCGGTTCGCCAGAGATTTACTTGATGGCGTCCCAGGCCTTTTGGACGCCGGCCGCCACATCGGCCGCGGACTTGCCGCCGACGAAGTCGACCATGCCCGTCCAGAACGCGCCCGCGCCGATCTTGCCCGGCATCAGGTCCGAACCGTCGAAGCGGAAGGTCGTCGAGTTCAGCAGGATTTCACCCTGCTTCTTCATCGGCGCGTTGGCGTAGGCGTCCTTGTTGGCGCTCTTGAAAGGCGTCAGGAAGCTGGTCTGCGCCATCCAGAGTTCATGGGCGATCGGCGTCTTGAGGAATTCGATGAAGGCGCGCGAGGCCGGGGTGTCCTTGGTGATCATGGCGAGCGTGCCCGCGCCGAGGACAGGATTGCCGAGTTCCGGCTTGCTGGCATAGGGCGGCATGTAGAAGAAGTCCGCATCCTCGCCGACGACCGTGCCTTCCGGGAAGAAGGACGGGATGAACGAGGCCTGGTGGTGCAGGTAGCACTTCGGCGGCGAGGCGAAGAGGCCCTTCGGGCTGTCGCGGAAATCGGTGGAGGCAACGGCCGCCGCGCCGCCATCGACGAACTTGTCGTTCTTGGCGAACCAGCCGAATTCATCCAGCGCGCCGACCACGGCGGCATCGGTGAAGGGGATCTCGTTCGTCACCCACTTGTCGTAGGTCTCGGGCGTCTGCGTGCGTAGCATCAGGTCTTCGACCCAGTCCGTCGCCGGCCAGCCGGTCGCGCCGCCCGAACCGAGGCCGATGCACCAGGGCGTGCCGCCGTCGGCGACGATCTTCTCCGTCAGCGCCTTCAGCTCCTCCATGGTCTTCGGCACTTCGTAGCCGGCGTCCTCGAAGTTCTCCGGCACGTACCAGACGAGCGACTTCACGTCGATCTTGTACGGGAAGGCATAGAGCGCGGCATTACCGTCCTTGCCCTTGTAGGTCGAAAGATCGACCCAGGACTGGCCGGCGGCGTAGTTGTCGAGAAGCCACTGCTTGGTCTCGTCGCCGAGCGGCGTCAGATAACCCTTGGAGGCAAGGTCGGCGATCAGGCCCGGCTGCGGCAGGATGGCGACGTCCGGCGGGCTGCCGGCCTGCGTGTCGATGACGATCTGCTGCTCATAGTTCTCGGAAGAGGAGTATTTCAGTTCGACGCCCGTCGCCTCGACGAAATAGGCATAGACATTCTTGAAGAGGGCTTCGTCCTCACCGCGCCAGGGGCCGAAGATGGTCAACGTCTGGCCCTTGAGGTCGTGGCCCTTCTTGAAGTCCTCGAAGCTCTGCCAGTTGAACTTGGAATCCTCGCCCGGCTTGAACTTCAAGTCGGCAGCAATAGCGCCGCCCGCCATGAACAGAGCGAGCGCAGCCGTCATCAACAATGTCTTTTTCACCTGATTTGCCTCCCATAGCAAACCCGCTCTCTCCCGGAGCGGGCGGTCTCTTCCCTAGCCAAAATTCAAAGCGCTTTGGATTTCTCTTCATCCCACTTCCACCTTGCCTTCGTCAAGACCCCACGAATCATTTGCAGGCAGCAATGGCGCTTCTGACGCAGCGCAGCGTATTTTTGCGCCGCAAAATGACTAAATCCCGCTTTTCCTGCGGGATTGGCTGATGTTAGATACCGAAGCGCTTTGGGGCACAATCGGGGATAAAATGGATAATATCCAAAGCGCTTTTGGTCTTTCAAGAAAGCTAAGCATGTGAATCTCAAGCAGTTATCGCAATTGCTGGGCCTCTCGCAGACAACCGTGAGCAGGGCTTTGAACGGCTATCCGGAGGTGAACGCCGAGACACGCCAGCGCGTGCTCGACGCCGTCCGGGAGACGGGATACCGGCCGAACCGCGCCGCCCAGCGCCTTGCGACCGGTCGGGCCGGCTCGATCGGCCTCGTCATGCCGATGGCCGACGGCATCGAGTCCGACGTGCATTTCGGCGAGTTCCTGGCCGGCCTCGGCGACGAGGCGGTCAAGCACGATTTCCATTTCGTCATCAATCCGAGCCACCCGGACGACGAGGCCGCGACCTGCCGGCGGCTGGTGGCGAGCGGCAATGTGGATGCGCTTTTCCTTGCCTATATGCGCGAGAAGGACCCGCGCATCGCCATGCTGAAATCGCTGAAGACACCCTTCGTGGTGCATGGCCGCTCGATCGGCGTGCCGACGGATTATCCCTTCGTGGACATCGACAATACCGGCGCCTTCTACGACGCTGCCCGCCTGCTGGCGCAGCTCGGCCACCGGCGTTTCGCGCTTCTCAACGGTCCCGAGCACCTGACCTTCGCGATCCGCCGGAAGAAGGGCACCGTGCGCGCGCTTGCCGAACACGGCCTCGAACTGCGCGAGGATTGCGTGCACCATTCGCAGATGACGGACGAGCACGGCTTTCGCGCCATGGAGCGCTTTCTCCAGCTCGACACACCGCCGACGGCGGTGCTGTGTTCCAGCACCGTGCTGGCGCTCGGTGCGGTACGTGCCATCGGCCAGGCGGGGCTGAAGCTCGGCTCGGATATCTCGCTGATCGCCCACGACGACGTGCTGCCGATGCTGAAACCGGAGAACTTCATGGTGCCGCTGACGACGACGCGTTCGTCGCTGCGCGCCGCCGGCCAGCGCATCGCCCGCCGCCTCATCGCCGGCATCCTGCAACTGGAGACGCTGCCGCAGCAGGAATTGTGGAAGGCAGACCTCATCGTGCGCGCCTCGACGGGACCTGCGCCGGGCAAATGAAAAGGCGCCCCGCAGGGCGCCTTCGCATATTGTCGATCGTTCAGAACTTCGGCGGTATCCTGCCGGCCTTGCGGCAGGCGGCAATGACCGTATTGGCCATCAGCATGGCGATGGTCATCGGACCCACGCCACCGGGAACCGGGGTGATGACGCCCGCGACCTTCGCGCATTCCTCAAAGGCGACGTCGCCGACGAGGCGGGACTTGCCCTCGCCCTTTTCCGGAGCGGCGACACGGTTGATGCCGACGTCGATGACGGTCGCACCGGGCTTCACCCAGTCGGCCTTGACCATTTCCGGGCGGCCGACCGCGGCAACGAGGATATCGGCATTGCGGCAGACGGCGGGAAGGTCCTTCGTGCGCGAGTGAGCGGTCGTGACCGTCGCGTTGGCGGCGAGCAACAGGGCCGACATCGGCTTGCCGAAGAGGTTGGAGCGGCCGATCACCACGGCATTGAGGCCGGACAGGTCCTCGCCATGGACGCGGCGCACGAAGACCATGGCCCCGGCCGGCGTGCAGGAGACGAGACCACCGTCGAGATCGCCGGTCGCGACCTTGCCGGCATTGACGACGTGCAGGCCGTCGACATCCTTTTCCGGCCGGATCGACTGGATGATCGGCTCGGAATTCAGGTGTTTCGGCAGGGGAAGCTGCACGAGGATGCCGTGGATGCTCTCATCGCCATTCAGCGTCTCGACGAGGCGGGCAAGCTCCTCCTGCGTCGTCTGCTCCGGCAGCGTGTGCTGGATGGAGTTGAAGCCGCATTCCTTGGCCATGCGGCCCTTGGCGGAGACATAGGCATGGCTTGCCGGATCGTTGCCGACGATGACGACGGCGAGGCCCGGCTTGATGCCGGCATCCTTTTCCAGGGCGGCGGTGGCGGACTTCACGGTGTCAATCACGGAAGCGGCAACCTGCTTCCCATCGATAATGGTGGTCACATAACTCTCCCTGGATGAATTGCGCCCAGTCTAGTGGGGCGAGCGCGCGGCGGGATGGCCTCTCAACGCCCTATGCTGTCGAAAACGCATAAATTCAAGTCGAACGATTGGGAAGAGCCAACGCCCCGCCTTTGACGATTTCGCCGGACCACATGCGGAAAAGCGGGGCAGGAGTGGAGATTCCCGAGCGTCTTCAAACCCTTGCCTCCATGGTTACCAGGAGGTGAACATCAGCGCTCACTTTTTCTCGAAATCCTTAAACGGCTTTTCAACCCATCCTGCTAGAGGAGAAGGCGAAAGTGGCAGGAAGGAACGCATATGGCATTCGTGTCGGGCAACATCATCGCCTCGCAACGGGATATTCTCGGTCTGCCGGTGTGCGATCTCGGCTGGGCGGATGCCTTCACCTTTGCCGAAGAGGTCGCCGGCATGCCCTTCGGGCAGAGCGTCATCACGTTTCTCGACGCGGAGAACGGCAACCGGATGGTGCGCGACGCGGAGTACCGGGCAGTGCTGCAGCGTCAGATCGTCCTGCCGGATGGAGAAGGCGTCGACATCGCTTCCCGGCTGTTCCATGGCCGCAGCTTCCCGGCCAATATGAGCGGCGCATCCTTCGTGCCCGCGCTCCTGACCTATATGGCCCGGCCGATGCGCGTCGCGCTGGTCGGCGGCGACGCGGCAACGCTCGGGCAGGCCGTAGAGACGCTGCGCCGTCATGCGCCCTGGCACGATATTCTCCCCATCGCCGACGGCGGCTTCGCGCCGGCCCAATCCGACGAGGTCATGGAGCGCGTGCGCGCGGCCAAGGCGGATATCCTGATCGTCGCCATGGACAGCCCGGCGCAGGAAACCTGGATCGACCGGCATGTCGGCCCCGGCCATGCACGCCTCGTGCTGAGCGTTCGCGGTCTGTTCGCCACGCTCACCGCCGGGGTTCCCCGTGCGCCGGTCGGCGTGCGCCGGCGCCGCCTTGCAGGCCTTTCCCGCTTCATGCGGGCACCGAACCTCGCCGCCCCGCTCTTCCTCTATCATATCCTGCGCTACAGGCTGTCGAGCGTTTCCGCCACGCGGGGATCGGCCGCAACGGCAAAGGCCGGCTCGCTCTAGCGGCCGGCCTTCCGAAATCGTCCCCTTCGCGCGCCGTCAGTGCCCGCTGTTCTTCGCCTCGGTCTCAACGGCCGGGACCTCACCCTTCAGCAGCGTCACGCCCTTTCTCGGCGGCGGATTTTCCACCGACGCGGTCGTGAGATAGTCGATCTGCTCGACATAGACTTCGGCAATGACTTCCTCGCCGAAACGGCGGTTCAGCCCTTCTTTCACGATACCCCGAAAGGCTTCGAGATCGAAGCTGCCGGCATTGGCCACGTCGATCATCTTCTGGCCGACAAGCAGCGTGTAGAGTTCGTCGGTGATCATCTGCGGCAGCGGCACCACCTGCTTGGCCGCCAGGTCCTTGTTGGCCTTGTAGGCGAGCTTGGTGAGGAGATAGCCGTTGACGCCGCCCTCCCCGATCACCGGGAGGGTGGTCGTATAGCCGCTGACGAATTCCATCGCCGCCTCGCGCTCGGCCGCGGCGGTGTCCACCTTGGGGGCCGAGGCCATCTTCAGCGAGAAATAGACCGAAGCGAGCGTGATGGCGAGAACCCAGACACCGGTGCCGATGAGCTTGATCATGTGCCGTAGCCCAGGCGGAACTGTTCCTGCGAATAGGTACCGTCAGCCTCGAGGTCCTGCACGGCGTTCTTCAGGATGCTGACGACCTCGCGCACGGCTTCCAGATGCGCCGAGACGCGCTGGGCATTGACGGCGAGCTTTTCCCGCACGCGGCCGAGTTGCGTGGAGAAGGTCGGCGGAACCTCGTCCGGCCGTACGTCGCGCGTCAACATGGCCAGCTCGTAGAGGCAGCGGCTCTTGTGCGCGTTGGAGGTGGGCAGGTCGAATTCGGGATCGCTGCCGATATTGTCGTTCTCATTGTCGATGATCGTCTCGAGCCGGCCAAGGACGGTGCGGATCCGGAGTTCGTTGTTCGCCTGTTCCATTGTTCTCTTCTCCGCTTATGCTTTCTTGTCGTGTTCCTTGATGCCGGGCGTCAGGTCCGCGAAGGCCTCACGCTGCATCGACTGCACCATGCCAGCTGCGACACGGTCGACATCCTTTTCCTTGGGATCGGCGCCGGCGCCGCTCTTCTTGGCGAGGCTCTCGGCAATGCCGATGCCGCCACCCTTGGAGAGCACCTCGCCGAGCTGGTCGGCCATCATGCCGCGCCACATCTCGCCGGCCGTGCCCTTGCCGTAGGTTTCCTCGCTCTCGGCGGGCAGCATCGATTTCACGAAGTTCTGCAGCACCATCGTCTCGAACTTGCGAAGATGTTCCGGGATGGCCTTGCCGCCGACCGCGCTGACGCCTTCGGCGGCGGCATGGGTGGTGACCGAATTGCGATTGAGAATGCCGACGGCGGCCTGGAAACCGGCGCCCGCCTCGGCAAGGCTGGTCGCCTCGAAAGCGGCGCGGTTCGATTTCAGCTTGGCTTGCGCTTCCTGAACCTGCGTCGGGTCGGCGGCGCGCACGACATCCAGCACCAGGTCGCTGGGGGGAGAAATTGCCACGTGTCAGAGCCTTTTCTGGTGATTCTCAACAGCCGGACCCGTCCTCATGGCGGTCCGCCGGCCTCATGACCATTCCGGACATCCGGTTCGCCACTTGGGCAAACCTCTTCATCGTCCTGATACGACTATCGCTGCTCAACCTTACGGGAGGCTGGTGGCGGATGACGAAGCCGTGACGGAGGCGCAGCGGCGATCCACCCTGACGCAAGCTTGAGCATCAGGCGAGAATCGCTTTTCGTTCCAGAGGCTTGAGGCGAAACGCCTAGGTCTCGCCCGTCTTGTAGGCGATGTGCTGATCGATGAGGTCGTAGATCGAATCGTCCGCCGCCACGCGTTCCTCGGCCTCGCGGGCCTCTTTCATGCGGTCTTCCATGCGGTCGCCCTTGGTGCGCTCGCGCACCACGCGCATCTCGTGCATCTGCTGCACGTTGGACAGCATCTGCTCCTGCTGCTGCAGGCGGCTGTACTGGCCGGAATAGTGATGGGAGAAGCTGCGGTGCACCGGGTCGAGCGAATTGATCGCGTCGATGACGACATCCATCGTCTCGGCGACCTCCTGCCGCTGGCGCGTCGTGTTGGCAAGGTCCATCTCGGCGATCTTCTCGAGATGACGCTGGACATTGACGAGGCGCTTGAGCTTGTCGGACCGGTTCTGCGCCATCTCAACCGCCCTGGAATACGGGCATGAAGCCGGCGGCGAAAATCTCCAGTAGCGACTGGATGCCGAAATACATCAGGATCAGGCCGCCCATGATGATGAAGGGCAGCGAGACGAAGTAGATCGGGATCTGCGGCGCGAGCTTGTTGATGAGGCCGATGGTGACGTTGAAGACCAGACCATAGAGGATGAAGGGGCTGGCGAGCCGCAGCATGATCATGAAGGTCTGGCTCAGCGTGTCGGTGAGCGTGATCAGCGCGCTCTGCGGATTGAAGCCCGCGCCGAGTGGCATGACATTATACGACTCCACCAGCGCCCGCATGACGACATGGTGGAAATCCAGCATGAAGAGCACCATGAGGGCGGCGAACGACAAAAGGTTCGTCAACTGGTTCTCGGCCGCGTCTTCCAGCACGTCCGGCGTCGGCGGCGCGTTGAAGCCCATCATCATGGTCAGAACCGTACCGGCGAATTGCAGGCCGAGCACGTAGTAGCGCGCGATGAGGCCGATGACCGCACCGGTCAGCGTCTCGAAGACGATCATCTTGATGTAGCCGTCAAGCGAGCCGGTGGCGCGCGGATAGATCGTATCCCAGAGGATCGGCAGGATCGCGATGGAGACCGCCACCGCCAGGAACAGGCGGATCTGCACGGAAAGGCGCGCGGAGGAAAAACCCGGCAGCAGCATGAAGCACCCGCCGACACGGCAGAAGGCGGCGAACAGCGCCAGCACCGTGCCCTGCGGGTCCGTGATCATGAAATGGAGCCGAGAATCTTGATCTCGATGCCCTTGGCAAGCTCGACATGCGAGAGAACCGGCAATGTGGCGAAGAGGCGCTCGATGATCATGCGCACATAAGAGCGGGATTCGGGCGACGTGACCAGCACAAAGGGCGTGCCGCGGTCGAGAAACTCGCGGATAACCCGGGTCGCCTGCTCGGAAAACTCCTCCAGCTGGCGCGGATCGATATCGAACTCGACGATTTCGCCCTTCGAGTCGCGCTTGAGCGCCTGGTGGAAGACCATGTCCCACTTGTTGCCGAGGCGGAGCACCGGCAGCACGCCGTTGTCCGTGAGGTCGCCGCAGATTTGCTGCGCCATGCGAATGCGGACGTGCTCGACGATCTGCTCGGTCTTGCGCACATGCGGGGCGAGTTCGGCGACTGCTTCGAGGATGAGATGCAGGTTGCGGATGGAGACGCGTTCGGCGAGCAGCAGCTTCAGGACGGCCTGCAGGCCCGAATAGGACATGTGCGAGGAGCAGATCTCGTCCGCGAGCTTGCGGTATTCCGGGTCGAGGCGCTCGATCAGCACCTTCACGTCCTTGTAGGAGAGAAGCTGCGGCAGGTTGTTGCGGATGACTTCGGACAGGTGCGTCAGCACCACCGAGACGTTGTCGATCGGGTGGAAGCCCTCGCGGCGCAGGTCATCGGCGAAGGTCTCGAGGATCGAAACCGCCGGCATGCCGAAGGCGGGCTCACGGATATCGTCGCCCGGCACGCTCGGCTTGCGGCCGCCGCCGGTGACGACGAGCACTTCGCCGACGCGCACGATATTGGAGGCGATCGTCGTGCCGTGGATGCGGATCTGGTAGGACTTGTCGGGAATGGTGATGTCGTCGGAGACCTTGATTTCCGGCACCACGAAGCCGTATTGCCCCGCGAATTTCTTGCGCATCTTGCCGACGCGGAACGCCAGTTCCTGATGGGCGCCGAGAAGGCGGGTGGAGACCTGCTTGCCGAGCAGCAGCTCGATCTCGGCGGTCTTGAGCACCGACTTGACCGAATCCTTTTCCTGATCGCGCGAGGCCTGGACCTGCTGGGCCTCCTCCTCGCGCTTGATGCGGTTCTCCTCGGCGATACGGCGCGGGATGATCCAGGCGCCGAAGGCCATGACGCCGCCGAGGATCATGAAGGGGAAGAAAGGCAGGCCCGGCATGACGGCGAGCAGCATCATCAGGCCGGAGGCGACGAAGAGCGCGCGCGGATAGCCGGAAAGCTGGTTGACGACCGCCTGGTCGGTGGAGCCGGACGTGCCGCCGCGCGAGACGATGAGGCCGGCGGCGAGCGAAACGATAAGGGCCGGGATCTGCGAGACGAGACCGTCACCGACCGAGAGCTTCACGAAGACGTCGGCCGCCTCGCCGAGTTCCATGCCGTGGCGGAAATAGCCGATGATGATGCCGCCGAAGACGTTGATGGCGGTGATGAGCAGGCCGGCGATGGCGTCACCGCGCACGAATTTCGAGGCACCGTCCATCGAGCCGAAGAAGGAGCTTTCCTCTTCCAGTTCGCGGCGGCGCAGCTGCGCCTGCTTCTCGTCGATGAGGCCGGCCGAAAGGTCGGCGTCGATCGACATCTGCTTGCCGGGGATGGCGTCGAGGGTGAAGCGGGCGCCGACTTCCGCGATACGGGTCGCGCCCTTGGTGATGACGATGAAGTTCACCACGATCAGGATCATGAAGACGATGATACCGATGACGAAGTCGCCCGACATGACGAGGCTGGCAAAGCCCGCGATCACGCCGCCGGCCGCATCGTGCCCCTCGTTGCCATGCGAGAGGATGACGCGCGTCGTTGCGATGTTGAGCGCGAGGCGCACCATGGTCGCGATGAGGAGGACGGTCGGGAAGGACGAGAAGTCGAGCGGGCGCTGGATCCACAGCGAGACCATCAGGATCAGCACCGAGAAGGCGATGGAGAAGGCGAGGCCGATGTCGATCATGAAGGCCGGGATCGGCAGGAACAGGATCGACAGGATCGTCAGGATGCCCACGGCGAACGCGATATCGCGGCCACTGGGGCTGACCTTCGGAAGGTTTATTGCCGGTACTTGCGCCATCTGGATGCGTCCCGTCTCATCATGAGAGGCAGCGGCGCGTCACACGCGTCGCCCATTTCATCCGATGGGTACAGAACGAAGCTTGCGCGAAGGTGAGCTAGAATCCGGATTCTATTCGCGAGAAGACGAGATTGGTGAAGATGGAGATCTGGGAGCCGATGAAGGGGGCCGAGATGGCGATCGTCACGAAGATCGCGAGGATCTTGGGCACGAAGGTGAGGGTCATTTCCTGCACCTGCGTCAGCGCCTGTACGAAGGCGATGGCGACGCCCACGAGCATGGCGACGAGAACGGCCGGACCGGAGGCCACGACGACCGTCCAGATGGCTGCCTGCGCTATGTCGAGGGCGTCTGCCTCATTCACGGAATAGGATCACTTCACGGTTACGCCGGGTCCTATGACAAGCTTCTTGCCCGAATCAAGCGTCGCAACGATACCGTCGTTGTATAGCGTCACTTCCTTGACGACGCCAGACGTCGCGCCGTCGTTGCTGACGACCGTGCGGCCGATGACGGAGTTGGCCTCCTGCAGCGAGGTGCGCTGAAGCATGCTTTCCAGGTTCTTGTTCGTCTTGATGGTCTGCTCGACCTGCGAGAAGGTCGCAAGCTGCGCCATCTGCTGGGTCGCGTCCATCGGCTCGGTCGGATCCTGGTTCTTCATCTGCGCCACGAGCAGCTTCAGGAAGCTCTCGTAGTTCAGCGTGGCATCCTTCGTGTCCTTGCCTGCGTCCGCGCCCGTAACGCCGGGAACGTAGCCGGATGACGTCGCCGTGCCGACCGGGTTCACCATGGTGCGATCTCCCTGCGGATCTGCTCGATCGTGGCCGGAGCCATCTCGTGGTTGTTGAGGATGCGGTCCTCGATGGGATAGAGGCCGCGGATCGCCTTCAGTGCCTCGAAGGCGCGGCCCTGCGTGACGAGGGCGTCGACGCGCTTCAACTCGGCCAGCACTTCCTCGTTCTTGAAGCAGGACAGCAGCATGATGACCGACTTGCGGAACATGGCGACCGACTGCTCGGCGCCTTCCGGGTTGATCAGCGACATCTGCGCGATGAAATAGAGCTGACGGAGCGGCGTGGTCGCCTGTTCCGGCTGCAGGACGTGGTTTTCCAGAAGGAAGGTCACGTCGTTGAGGAATTCGATGGCGACCTTGCGGTCGACCCGCAGAACCGCGCCATTGACGAAAATGCGCTCACCCGACTTCAGCGATATACGCAGTGTACTTTTCATTTGATGCCATCCTTGATGATGGTGGTAATGTCGATGATGCCCTGGAAATTCGAGGATTCGCGCTTGCGGATCTTTTCGACCTCTTTGAGAATCCAGATGGCGATCGAGATGAGATTGGCCCGCAGCTCCTCCTCGAGCTGGTTTTCCGGGTTGCCGAGATCTTCGATGAAACGGATCCAGACGCGGCGGGTGAAGTAGACGGCCTCGACCGTCTCCTTGCCGTAGCTTTCCCCGCTGGCCATCGCCGCCTTCAGAAGCGCGATCGACCGGTCCAGAACCTGCCGTTCCCGATCCTTGGAGACGGTAACCCCCTCCTCCATGATTTCGGCGTATGAAAACTGGTACATTCAGACATCCTTCATGTGTGTCCGTACCCTCTGGTTCATCAGAGGTAATTCAGCAGACTGAGATTCTGGATCCTCGAAGTCAGCGTGTAGGCGAGCGAGAGCTGCGATTCGAGCGTTGTCACGCGCGTCGCGGCCTCGTAGGTATCGATACCCTCCATGTCCTTGATGCTGGTGCCCAGGATGGTGATCTGCGCGTTGAGCGAGACATTCGCCTGCGTGACGCGGGATTCGGAGATGCCGAGCTTGGAGCGCTCGCTGTCGACGCCGGAGACCGCGCGGCCCATATAGTTGATCGCCGCGTCGCTGACTGCCTTGCGCGTCTGCTCGGTGGTGCCGAGCGCCAGCAGCTCCTGGCCGAGCACGAGGCCGAGCGCCATGTAGCGCATGCCCTCCGTGTTCGTGTTGGTCGAGCTTTGCACCGTTTCAGCGGCGCTGATGCGGCTCTGCATGTTCTCGTCCGAGGCGGTCGACCAGTTGGCCTGCCAGTCCGGCCCCATGAAGCTCGCTTCCAGATCGCCGATGAAGATCTTCATCTCGTCCGGCGTGATCTCGGCGACGCCGGGATCGGTCTGGGTAAAGCCAAAATGCACGAAGAAGGCGGTATCGAACGCATCCTTGGCCTCGGAGGCCGGCGACCCCTCGAAGTAGTCCTTGAACGGGATCACGTCGGAATTGATGCCGGCGAAGAGATATTCGCCGCTGAAGGACGTATTGGCCGCCGCCGTGAAGGTGGAGAGCGCGTTGCCCATGTTCTTCTGCGCCAGGTCGAGCTGGTCGGCCGTGGTGATGCCGGACAGCGCGATCAGCACCTCCATCGCCCCGTTCGCCGCTTCCGACATCTTGCCGAGGGCTTCCTGCGAGGCGGCGAGCCGCTGGGTGGTGAGCGCGTTGGTGCTCTTCAGCGATTCCATGCGCTGCAGGTCGCGGTGCAGGTTCAGCGTGCGCGCCGTCTTGGCGCCGAGCGTGGCGCCGACATCCGCGTGACGGCCGGTGACCGTCTCCTCCTGGAGCTGCACCATCTCCTTCTGCGCCTTGGACACGGTGAGCCGCATGGCGTTCTGGAGGGACATGTTGGAAACGAAGGAAGCCTTCATGACTTAGCCTGCCGCCTGTAGGAGAGCGGTGATCATCTCATCGACCGCCGCCACGAGTTTCGCCGACGCCTTGTAGGATTGCTCGAGATCGAGAAGCAGCGCCAGCTCCTCGTCGAGGCTGACCGAGGTCACGTTCTGCAGGGCCTCCTGCGTGCGGCCGAGCAATGCGTTCTTGTCGTCAGCCGCCGTGGTGGCGGCGCTGCGGACTTCCTCCAGCCAGCCGACCGAACCGCTCGAGAAGGCCAGGATCGTGCCTGTCGTGTCGATGGCCGCGGCGCTGTCGAAGGTCATCGGCACTTCGAAGGCCGACGCATAGTTGTTCAGCAGGTCCGAGAAGCTGGCGAGCGGATCGCCAAGGGGATTGTTGAAGTCCTCGTAGATGCCGTCACGCAGCTTCATGGCGTTGCCGCCCTGGCTGGTGATCACCTCGGGATTGACCTTGATGACGGTCGAAAGGCCCGGAACGACGGCCGTGACGCTGAGATCGTCACCGACGGCGACGCCGTTGCGGATGAACAATCCATCCACCACGCCGCCCGCCGTGTTCTCGGAGAACATGTTGATCAGGCCACGCGCCATCTCGTCGAGCTGGGCCTGGAAGGTCGGGGCCGTGTGGTCGCGGATCTGGAGCAGCGCCGCGATGGAACCGCGCGCACTGGTGTTACCGCCCGCGCCGGCCTGCACCGGAACGCCGTCGATCAGCACCTGGTTGCCGGTGACCGTCGCCGTATAGGTCGTCGTCGGCTGGAAGGACACGCTGCGCTCGACCGTCTCGAACAGCACGGTGCCGTCGCTGGTATAGAGCGCCAGATCGTTGTTGGTGCGGGTCACGGTATTGACGCCGACGATGGCCGAAATCTCGGTCAGCAGCTTGTCGCGCTGGTCGAGGGCATCGTTGACATCCGTGCCGGCGGCAGTGCCCTGGCGGACCTGGTCGTTGTAGGTCCGGAATTCCTTGAGCAGGCGGTTCAGCTCGACGACAGCGGTGTCGATATCCGCGTCCGCCTCGGCGCGCAGCTTCTGCAGGGACTGCGAGGTGCTGTTCAGCGAATTGGCGACGTCGACCGCATCCGAAACCACGGTCTCGGCGAGCGAGACCTCGTTCGGCTTGTCGGCGAAGGTCTGGAGATTGTCGCGCAGCTTGGCGAGATAGGTGGACGGGGCGAGTTCGTAGTCCTCGCCGCCGAGCATCATCTTCATCTGCGTGAGACCGGCGAGCAGCGTGTCCTGCCCGCCCGCCTTGGAGATCGAGAGCAGGTTCTGCTTCAGCAGCGCTTCATTCTGGGCGCGCTGCGTTTCGACCACGGTGGCGCCCGAGGACGCCGTGGCGAGGATCGCCGCGCGGCGCGCGTAGGCCGGGTTGCTTGCATTGGCAATGTTCTTCGACGCGACGGCCGACTGCAGCCCCACGTTGGAGAAGCTGGACTGTGCAGTCTTCATTGCTGTTGAAAGCGACATCGGATCTACCTAATTCTCGAATGCTTGCGCGGCGACGAACGCCTTATCTCTTCAGATTGACGAGGACTTCCATGAGTTCCGAGCCGGTCTGGAAGACCTTCGAATTCGCCGTGTAGTTACGCTGCGATTCGATCATGCTGGTCAGCTCCTCGGCGATATCGACGTTGGAGTCCTCCAGCGCGCCCGAGATAATGGTGCCGTAGCCGCCGTTGCCGGCGTAGCCCATGACGATGACGCCCGAATCGGGGCTTTGCGAATAGACGTTGCCGGCGAGCGGCTTGAGGTTGTCCGGGCTTTGCACGTTCGCCATCGCGATACGGTACTTCGGCGCAAGGTCGCCGTTCTCGTATTTCAGGTAGACGATACCGTCGTCGCTGATCTCGTAGCCGGACACGCCGCTCGGGCCGATGCCGTCGATGTCGCCCTTGGCCGCGAAGGCCGCGGCGAGCTGCGTGCTGCCGCCGGCGGTTCCGCCGATGGAAACCGTCAGCGGATTGAGGACCGCGCCGTCGATCGGAAGCTCGTCGAGGACGAGGTCCGCCGGGCTGGTGGTCAGGTCGAGCTTGCCGTCCGCGCCGAAGGTCAACATCTTGGGCGTTGCCAGGTCCGCCGATGCGATGGTCCCCGGCGGGTTCGTGCCGCTCATCATGTCGTAGATATCGCCCGTCACCGGATCGGTGTAGGTCACGCCGACGGACCATTCGCTGGTCGGCGGCGGGCCAGCGGTGGTGCTGACCTTGGTATAGGTGAAGTCGAGCTTGCGTGTGTTGCCGAGGCTGTCATAGGCCACGAGCGACGTCGCCTTCTTGAAGCCCACGTCCTCGTTCGACGGCAGGTTGACGTGCAGGTAACCCGATTCGGAAGCCTTCACGTTCAGTTCGCCCGAGGCGAGGTTGATCTCCTCGAGACCGGCAAAGCCGTTGATGACGATCGTCGGGTCCTCGGTCGAGGAATAGGGATAGCCCATCAGCGTGAAGCCGGCGGAGTTCTTCAGCGTGCCGTCGTCCATCACGGTGAAGGCGCCGGCGCGCGTGAGATACTCGACGCCGTCCGAGCCATTGACGATGAAGAATCCCCTGCCGTTGATGGCAAGGTCCGTCGCCGAGGTCGTATAGGTGAAGGTGCCCTGCGAGGAAATGGAATAGCGCACATCCGTGGTGACGCCGCCCGAGTTGTAGGCGCCGCCGGTGGTGGGCAGGATCAGCGAGGAGAACTGGGTCGAGGCCTTCTTGTAGCCCGTCGTGTTCGCATTCGCGATGTTGTCGGCGACCGTGCTCAGGCGATTGGCCTGGGCATTCATGCCGGAAACACCCGTTCTCATCGTACCGTAAAGGCTCATTGGATTTCCCCGTTCGTCTCGTGCTCAGACCCTATGGGACGGGCCTTGCGTGAAGCTGGCTGCCGGGGGCCGCTGGAGGGGTCCCCTCCCCTCCGGCCCGGCAACGGATGTCAGCCCTGCCAGTCGATGCAGTAGCCAAGGAAGCGCTTGGAATCGATCGGGTCGAAGCCGAGCTTCTTGCGCAGCTTCTTGCGCAGCTTGCTGATGTGGCTTTCCACGACGTTCTCCTCGACGTCCTCGTCGAAGATGCCGTAGATCGCGTTGAAGATCTGGGTCTTGGAAAGACGGCGGCCGCGGTTGGCGACCAAATATTCCAGGATACGGCGCTCGCGGCGCGGCAGCGGGAAGACCTCGTCGTTGATTTCCGGATCGCGGCCGTCCGAGAAGACGCGGATCGGGCCGATGTCGGTGTGGTTGGCAAGCGCCTTCAGGCGACGCCGGATGGCCGCCGCACGGGCCAGAATCTCACGGGGATGGACCGGCTTGCGCACGACGTCGTCGACACCGCTGTCGAAGAAGGCAAGCGTGGTTTCCAGGGACGGCGTGTCGCTGACCGCGATCACCGGTGCCTGCGAGCGATCGCGGATGGCCCGCGGCAGCTCCATGGAAAGCTGGCCCTGACCGATCAGGAAAGCCTCGACCGCATCGATGTCCGAATCGGCGGCGGTGTTGACCCACTCGCCGAATTCACGGGGATCGAACCCCGTCGAGGGCACGCCCTCGCGACCAAAAAGAGAAGTATAGCCGTCTTTAACGAGCTCGCGCTCATCAACCACTACGATCATTCGTCCGCCTCCGAATCAGTGTGGTGTTTCGTTCAGGCAGTGGTACGAATCGGGCGAATCACCGGCAACTAGAGGAACTAAACGGCTGATTTTAACAGTTGATTAAGATTTGCGTGCCGATTTGATCTACATATAGTAGCCACCCCCATTCTTTGCCACAATTTTACGGTGGAAAAGTTAATAAAGGTTAACGCCCAGCCTTGCATGCCCCAAAGCGGGCGCATTCCCGCCACATTACGGGACAGTGTCTTCAGGAGGCGAACTCTCAACCTTTGAGGGAATTATTGGCAGAACGCTTTCGCGTTCGGCGTCCAGCTTCCGTAGCCCGTGGCGACCAGATTGGCGATCACCCGGCAGACATAGCGCTTCTGCGCGGGATCGTTGTTGGGACCGGCATGGTAGCGTGCGACCGCCATGGTCCAGGTCTCGTGCCGGGCGTGCAAGCGGGCAAGGAACGCCGCCGCATATTCGACGTTCTTGTGCGGATCGAACATCTCGGCGGGCGAGGCGAACTGATCGCCGTGGAAGTGGTGGTTGATCTGCATGCAGCCGAGATCGATCAGCTTCGCGCCGCTTGCCCGCGCCGCCTCGAAGGTGCGCAGCGCCTCCTCCCGGCTCCCGCCGAAATAGGCCTTGCCCTCGACATTCAGGGCATAGGGCTGGAGCGATCCTTTCCGGCCGGTCTCGGTGAGGCCGACCGAATAGAGGATACCGGCGGGGATGTCGTATTTGGCGGCAGCGGCGAGGATTTCCCGCTCGCAGGTGCCGACAGCAGCCGAGGCGTCAGAGATAGACGCCGCCAGAGCGCCCAGACTGGCCGCCAGCAACGCCAGCAGCGGTTTCCGAGATGTTGCCTTCATGGGACCTTCCCTCGCGTCCGAACGTGCCTGCGCCTTCGTCACCGCGCTGTCCGCGGCCATTGCCGCCCTCGCGGGCCTGCGGCTGGCTGGAGAATTGCTGCTGGCCCTGGCCATCGCCCTGTGTGCCGGCGCTGCGATCGGCCGGCGCAAGCTGCACGGAGACCTGATCCACCGCGAAGCCATGGCCGCGCAGGGCGCGCACGATGGCGTCCTGGTCGTCGGCAAGCTGGCGATAGGCTTCGCCCGTCTCCACCTGCAGCGAGACGACCAGCTCATCGCCATGCAGGCGCAGCGTCGCCGTCACGAGGCCAAGCTCGATCGGGTGCATCTGAATCTTGAGCGTGTTGACCACCTTGCCGGTCGCCGCCGCCTCCGAATGGGTGAGACCGCCCGTCGCGCTGAGCGAGGCGGTCCATTCCGGATCCTGCGTGATGGCGGTCGTCACCGCCGCCGCGTTGCCGGCCTGTGCAAGGCCGATATAGCGGCGGGAATCGACCACCGTCACCGTCTCGCCCTTCGGCCCGGTGGGATTGGCGTCACGGAAGGAAGCACGGTCGCCGCCGATGCTCACATCGAGGTCACGGCCCTTGCCGTCAGCGCGGATGAGGCGGAAGAGCTTGTCGGTCTCCGATTGCGGCACCTCGCCGCCATCCGCCTCGACAAGATCTGCCGCATCCGTCCTGCCGGCCATATCGGCCTTGGCCGCCGTCTTGCCGGCCGGCTGGGTCCTGCCCTCCGGCGCGCCGCCGAACGCCGCAGCGCCATTGGCGCCGGCATGCGGCAGGGCGGCGTTCGGCGTCGCCAGCAGATCGAGAAGATTGCCGACATCCGTTTCACCGGCCATCAGCGCGTTCGGATCGACCTCGCCCTCGGTTCCTTCGATATTTCCTGCCGCATCCCCGGCGGCCTCATGGCCTCCCGCACGGGGTCTGCCGCCGGCATGCGCTGCAGCCTTCGTCTTTCCATCAAGCGAGGGCTTGGCCTCTCCCACCGCATCGCCGCCGGCCTTGCCGAGCGCTTCGGCAAGGGCCTGCTCATCGCGATGGCCCGGCTTGGCCCGTGCGCCGCCCGCCCGCTCGCCGTTGCCCGAGATCGAGCGGCCGCCCTCCCCATCCCGGGAGCGAAGACTCGCGACCGCCATGGCGAAATCGCCGCCGCCGGATGCCTCGCCCGCCTTGCCGTGGCCGGTCTTGCCCTTGGCTGGCGCCTCTGCCTGAACGGCGCCCAGAACCCCGCTGCCGATGGTGCTCAACTGCCTTCTCCTTTCAAGAGCGCGTCGATTTCGTCGAGCTTGGATCGGCCGGTCGACACGAAATTGTCGAAGGCCGGGTCGATGCCCGTCTCTTCCTGCTGCGCCTGCTTTTCCTGTTCCGGCTTTTTCTGCTCCGGCCTGGCGACGGCAACCGGTGTTTCCTCCGCCCCCGCCCGCGGGTCCATCGCCCGGTCCGCTGCCGCCTCGGCCTCGCTCAGCCCTTCGTAGGAAGGGTCCTCCGCCTTCGCGGGCACCACCGCCTTTTCCTGCGCGCCGCCGGCAACGGGCGCGCGCAAAACCTCTTCGGCCACGGCGCGCGCGGCCTCCTTCAAGGCCCTGTCCTTGGCCGACAGCTTGTCGTCCGGAATGGCGACGATTTCCTGCATCGCCGACGCCACGTCGCCGGAGGGCACGGACGCCAGCCCCGAATAGAGGTCCGCCAGCACCTTCGGGACGCTCTCGCCGTCTCCCGAGAGGATCTGCGCGCGTTCGGCCGCAAGGCTGGCGAGCTTGTTCTTGCCCGAGATCGCCGCCAGCCGCGCCATGCGCAGATAGACCTCACGCTGGCGGGGCACATCCATGAAGGAGAGGATTTCGAGGATATCGTCCTGCTTCAGCGCGTCGAAGTGATCGACGGCGAGCTTGACGAAGAGATCGGCGAACTGGCTGGCATAGGGCGAGCGCAGGTAGCGACGCGCATAGCGGTTGGCATAGGCCATGCTCCTGTCGATCCAGCCCGCCTCGCTGGCGATGAAGATGGAGCGGCGCAGCGCCGCCTCCTCGACGATCGTTCCGGGCGCGACGAGGCGCGCCCAGTCGAAATAGGTAAGCGCCAGCTTCGGGTCCTTGCGGATGACGGAATTGGCCGAGACGAGCGCCAGATAGGGACCGACGCGCGAGCGCTTGTATTCCGGGAAGATTTCCGCCAGCGACTTCACGCTCTGGCTGCCGCGCCCGCCGAGATAATTGCTCAGCGTGTCGGTCAGGCGGGAATCGAAATGGCCGGCGACGTCCTTCTTGAGCAGCAGCTCCAGCGTCTCGGGATTACCGCCGCTCATGGCGTAGACGAGCGCCGCATCCACATTGCGCGGATCGTCGAAGATCGAGGGATCGGCAGTGCGCAGCCGCTCGTCGATGGTGGTCAGCAGGAAACGCTGCATCTCCATCGCCGAATGGTCGCCGAGCACCACCGTGTCCTGCACGAACTGCAGCGAGCGGATCATCTTGTAGGGCGCAAGATCGTCGGGGCTTTCTGCGCGCGCCGACGCGCCGGCGACAAGCGCCGCGCAGAAAACCGTACCCGTCAGGAGCGTGCGCCGGAGGAAACCCATCGATCAGCCACCCTCGGCCTGGATGAGGATTTCGATACGACGGTTGGCGGCGGCCATCGGATCGGCCGGCACCTTCAGGCGACGATCGGCAAAGCCCGAGACCTGGCTGACGCGCTTCTCCGCAAGGCCGCCGCGCACCAGCATGTAGTAGGCGCTCTGCGCACGGTCGAGGGAAAGACGCCAGTTGTCGTTCTTGCCGCCGGCGAAGGGGCGCGCGTCCGTATGGCCGCGGATGGCGATGGCGCCGGGCTTGCCTTCGAGGATCTTGCCGATCTTCTCCATGGCCAGCACCATTTCCTGCCGCGGCACGGCAGAGCCGACATTGAACATCGTCGTGTCGAGCTGGTCGGTGAGGCTGACGAGGAGGCCGCCTTCGGCAGGGGTGACGGTGAGGCCTTCGGCGAGCTTGCCGATCGCACCGATTTCCTGCGCGATCTGCTTCTTCAGCGCGTCGGCGTCCTTGTCCTTCTTCGCCTTCTCGGCCTCGTCGGCCTTCCTCTCCGTCTCGGTCTTGTCTTCCTCGGCCTTCTTCATGGCCTCTTCGGCATCCGCCTTGGCAAGCGCATCCTCGACCGTCCTGTCGGTATCGACAGCCGCCATCGTCTGCTGGCCGGGCTTGCCCGCCTGCGCCTTGGCCTCGCTGCCGGCGCTGGTCGCCTCGGAGATTTCCACCTGCTGCGTCCAGAAATCGGGATCGAACGGGTCGCGATAGGCTTCGCCGCCGCTGGCGCCCGTGGCCGGGCCGGAGCTTGCCGCGCCGCCCTCGCCCTTGGCGCTGACATTGGCCTGCTGGCCGACTTCCTGCGCGATCTCGGAGAGCACCGAATAGGGATTGGAGAAGAAGTCGGCCTCGGAATACTTCGTCTCCTCGCCGGCCGTCGTGTTCTCGTCCTTGCCCTTTTCCGCGCCGTTGCCGCTCGCCTGCTGCTGGCCTTGCTCCTTGGACTTGTCCTGGGTCGCCTCGCCTTCCTTGCTGTTGGCGGGTTTCTTCACGGATTTGTCCGCCGGCTTGTCGTCGGTCAGCTTGATCGGGTTGAAATAGGAGGCGACCGAAGCCTTGGTCTCCTCGTTGGCGGCATTGACGAGCCACATGACGAGGAAGAACGCCATCATGGCCGTCATGAAGTCGGCATAGGCGATCTTCCAGGCGGCCGCATGGTGATCGCCCTCGTGATCGCCATGTCGCTTGACGATGATGATCTCGTTCTTGCCGTGGTGGTGATTTTCGCCTTCGCTCATGCAAGCACCTTGCGTACGGTGTCAGCCCAGGCCGCCATCCGCGTTACCAGGACGGCGTCGCCGAATTCCACCGTCAGATCGACATCCTGCACCTCGACATGCCGGAACACCGGCATGGGGTCCTCGAAGTGCGACTTCAACTGCTCGAAGAGGTTCAACGGCCCCTTCACCGTAATCGTCATGCCCTCGCCGTCCTTCAGGCCTTCGGCGACCAGGCGCGCGAGGTCGGCGACCGCGCCCTTGGTCAGGACCTGGCTCATGACGGGGGCAAGAACCTGCGCCGTCTGCGCGGCGACCTGATCGGCCACCTCACCCGTCAGCGCGGAGAACCGTTCGGCGAGCGCCGCCGCGTAGTCCTGTTCGTAGCGCGCCTTCAATGCCTCGAGTTCGGCCTTGTGGGCTTCCTTCAGGGCGGCAAGGGTGGCCTCGTGCTTCGCCTGAAGCTCGGCTTCGGCCTCTGCCCGGCCTTCCGCCAGCGCCGCGGCCCTTTCGGCCTCCACATCCACCGCCGGCAGGGCAGGCAGCAAGGCAAGGGGTTCGGCCATGGCCGGCATACTCTCCTGCGCGAAGCTCGGCGGCTGGAAGACCGGCGCAGGCGCACGCGGCGTGCTGAAATCCTTGAGGTAGCGGGCGAGATGGGTGCTCATGCCATCGCTTCCTGCCGGACGAACGGAACGAAGGCCCGGCGGGACAGCCGCGGACCGCTTCGACGCTCGCTCATGGGGACACTCTTGCCTGACAACACCGCTGACCTGTCTCCTCGGACACCGCGCCCCGCCGGGAGGCGGAGGGCGCACAATCTTCCTGATCGTGCCACCGAACCTAGGGGTTCAAACTTGTGCGAGGATGAAGATGAAGGGTGTTGGGCCGCGCCAGGGCAATCGCGCGGCCCAACCGCCCACCCGGCCGATGACCACGGCCGGGCGGATCGAAGCCTCCCACCCTTACTGGCGGAAGAGCTGGAGAATGTTCTCGGCGCTCGAATTGGCGATCGAGAGCGACTGGATGCCGAGCTGCTGCTGGGTCTGCAGCGCCTTGAGGCGCGTGGATTCCTCGTTCATGTCCGCATCGACCAGGCGGCCGATACCCTTGTCGATCACGTCGACAAGCGTGGCGACGAAATCCTCCTGCAGGCCGATACGGCTCTGGATGGAGCCGAGCGAGGAGGCCGCGCTCGTCATGGCGAGGAGCTGCTGGTCCACGAAGCGCGTCATCACGTCGAGCACATCGACCTCGACATAGGTCTGGCCCGTCATACCGCCCATCGTGGTGGCGAGATCGAGCAGCTTGTTGATGTCGAGCGTGGCGACGGAGAAGCCGAGGGAGCGGCTGTCCATGTCGTTTGCGGCAGTGGCGACCGCATAATAGGGCGTGCCGTTGTCGTAGGCCGCGGTCGTGGTGCCGCCCCCGATGCTCGGATCGGTCGTCGTGACCTCGACCCAGCTATCGTCGGCAATCTTCAGATAGAATTCGCCGGATACCTCGTAGACGCGCGGATCGCTCCCCGTCGTCGGCCCCTTCACGGCGAGGTCCGCATTGGTGTAGCTGGCGACGGCATATTTCTTGGTCGCGACATCCCCTGCACCGTCCGTTTCCTCGATGGAGACGGCAACCTCCTTCTCCGAAAGGAAGCCGGCCTCCTTGTCGAGGACACCGAACTTGCCGCCGCTTTGGTCGAAGAGAACGGTTTTGGAATCGAGCGGATAGTCCACCGTCGTGACGGCGACCTGCCCGGAGGAGGTGCGGATGAAGGAGGCGACGACCTGCTTGGTGATCGGCCGCTCGACGGGCGGCGTGGCGCCGTTGCTGATGACGCCCTGCAGCCAGTTCTCGCCGGAGAAGGAGGCGGATTCGGAAATACTGCGGAGCTGGTTCTGGAGCTGGGTGATCTCTTCCTGGATCTTGGCGCGGTCGGTGCCGACGCCATAGGCGGCGACGAGCTTGGCTTTGATCTCCTTCACCGTCTCGATCGCGCTTTCCATCGCGGCATAGGCGGTGTCGACCTTCGCGGCGCCGAGGCCGAGCGCGTCGGCCACCGTGGAAAGCGCCCGATTGTCGGAGCGCATCGTGGTCGCGATCGACCAATAGGCGGCGTTGTCGGAGGCGTTCTCGACCCGCAGGCCCGAGGAAACGCGCGCCTGGGTGGTTTCGAGGCCGTTGTCGATGCTGCGCAAGGTCTGCAGCGCTGCCATGGCGGCGGAGTTGGTCAAAATGCTGGTCATTGGCACTTGCCCTGAAAAGGAGATTGTCGGGGACATGCCGGAGTGAGGCGGGGACCGGTAACGACAGGGGGCGTCATGCATTCGGCGCCGCCTGTTTGCCCTGGGCGCCGATCCATCGTTCTTAACAATTGGTTAACGAGAAATGGTTAACAAATGGTTAACGCCGCCGGCGCGTGTAAAGGAAATTGAAGAAATCGTAAATTTCCGATGACCAGATCTGGCCTCGTCCATGTATCCGCAAGATGGCAATCCGGCCATTCCCCCTGACAATCGAGGGGTTTTGCGGGCCTGTCGATATCCATCGGCACGGTCCGGTTTACCGGGCGAAACGGCGGGCCGAGATTGCAACTCCTACGAGGCCTGTTAACCTAAAATTAAAAGCTGCCGGTTTAGAACTGGCCTTGGTCGAAAAGGGGAGTAATGGGGCACTCTGTGCGTTCCGGTGGCTCCCCCTGACACAGCACAGCCGATGCAAGGCGTTTGTGACCAAATGGCGTAGGGATCGGAGCCGCTTCGGCTTCCGCGCATGATGCCCTTCCGATGCGCTGGCTCGTTCGAGCCATGTTTCAATTGACATAGTTTTCGTCCAACCGGACGTCCGGAGCGTAAGCGCCCGCAATTGGCGCCCGACCGAGCGGTACGACGGCCAGCGCAAGGCGCTTGGGGACCCGAGGAGAAGAGCCAACTCTTCCCGCACGGTCGGTGGCACGAAGACGACGTCGACCAGATCCGCTAGAACAAGGGCGCGCGTCCATGACTTCAATTATTTCCAATCTGACCGCCAGCCAGATCAAGAATCTCGCCACAGCGACGATTCAGACGCTCAACACCGAGGATGTCGCGGCCTTGACCTCCGACAAGGTGGCAGCGCTCTCCTCCGCACAGCTCAACGCTTTCACCTCGACCAGCCTGGTCTCCTTCACCTCCAGCCAGATCAGCGCGATCACCGCGACGGCGCTGAAGGGCCTGAGCGCCACCCAGATGGCCGCTCTCGATTCCGGCCATATCGCCGGCCTCACTGCCAAGCAGGCCGCTTCGCTCACCAGCGCGCAGGTTGCCACCTTCACGACCGACGAAGTCAGCGCGCTCTCCGCGACGCAGATCGCCTCCCTTGGCTATGACGTCTTCACGACCTTCGATTCGGCTGAAATCGCCCTGTTCTCCACGGACGAAGTCGCCGCCATTTCCGACAAGGCCATCGCCGGCCTCACCACCGCCACCGTCGCAAGCCTTGGCACCGACAAGCTTGCCGCGCTGACCACCAAGCAGATCGCAGCCCTCTCCTCGAGCCAGCTCAACGCGCTGACCAGCGCCCAGCTCACCTCGCTCGGCACGGACAAGATCGCCGCCCTCTCCGCCAAGCAGCTCGCCGGCGTCAGCACCGGCCAGATTGCCGGCCTCAGCACCACGCAGGTCGCCTCGCTCGGCGCCAAGCAGATCGCAGCCTTCACCACCGCGCAGGCCGCCGCCCTGAACACCGCCCAGGTCGAGGCTCTGACCTCCTCGCAGGTTGCCGCGCTCAGCGCCGCTGCCCTCAAGACCATCGACTCCGCGGAACTGGCCCTGTTCTCTACCGACGAACTTGCCGCCATCTCCGACAAGGCGATCGCAGGTCTCGAAACCGCTGCCCTCGCAAGCCTCGGCACCGACAAGCTCGCCGCGCTCAACACCAAGCAGATGGCAGCACTCTCCTCCGCACAGCTCGGTGCTCTCAGCAGCACGCAGCTCAACTCGCTCAGCTCCGACAAGCTCGGCGTCCTCTCCGCCAAGCAGCTTGCCGGCCTGACGACCGGCCAGGTCGCCGGCCTCAGCACCACGCAGGTCGCTTCGCTCGGTGCAAAGCAGATCGCAGCCTTCACCACCGCACAGGCCGCTGCGCTGAACACCGCCCAGGTCGAAGCCCTCACCTCCTCGCAGATCGCCGCCCTCGGCGCAGCTGCCCTCAAGACCATCGACTCGGCGGAACTGGCCCTGTTCTCCACCAGCGAACTCGCCGCCATCTCCGACAAGGCGATTGCAGGTCTCGACAGTGCCGCTCTGGCAAGCCTGACCACCGACAAGCTCGCTGCGCTCAACACCAAGCAGATCGCGGCCCTTTCGTCGGCGCAGCTCGGTGCTCTCAGCAGCGCCCAGATCAACTCGCTGAGCTCCGATAAGCTCGGCGCGCTGTCCGCCAAGCAGCTTACCGGCCTGACGACCGGCCAGATTGCCGGTCTCAGCACCGAACAGGTCGCCTCGCTCGGCGCCAAGCAGATCGCCGCCATGACGACGGCGCAGGCTGCGGCCCTGAGCACGGCTCAGGTCGAAGCCCTCACCTCCTCGCAGGTCGCCGCGCTCAGCGCCGCTGCCCTCAAGACCATCGACTCCGCGGAACTGGCCCTGTTCTCCTCCAGCGAACTGGCCGCCATCTCCGACAAGGCGATTGCAGGTCTCGACAGCGCCGCTCTGGCAAGCCTGACAACCGACAAGCTTGCAGCCCTGAACACCAAGCAGATCGCAGCTCTTTCGTCGGCACAGCTCGGCGCCCTCAGCAGCGCCCAGCTCAACTCGCTCAGCTCCGATAAGCTTGCGGCTCTCTCTGCCAAGCAGATCGCGGGCCTGACGACCGGCCAGGTGGCTGGCCTCAGCACCGATCAGGTCGCTTCGCTCGGCGCCAAGCAGATCGCCGCCCTGACGACGGCACAGGCCGCCGCCCTGAGCACCGCCCAGGTCGAGGCTCTGACCTCCTCGCAGGTTGCTGCGCTCGGCACCGCTGCCCTCAAGACCATCGACTCCGCGGAACTGGCCCTGTTCTCCACCAGCGAACTGGCCGCCATCTCCGACAAGGCCATCGCCGGTCTCGACAGCGCCGCTCTGGCAAGCCTGACAACCGACAAGCTCGCGGCCCTGAACACCAAGCAGATCGCGGCCCTCTCCTCGGCTCAGCTCGGCGCGCTCAGCAGCGCTCAGCTCAACTCGCTCAGCTCCGACAAGCTCGGCGCCCTCTCCGCCAAGCAGCTTGCCGGCCTGACCACCGGCCAGGTGGCTGGCCTCAGCACCGATCAGGTCGCTTCGCTCGGCGCCAAGCAGATCGCCGCCCTGACGACGGCACAGGCCGCCGCCCTGAGCACCGCCCAGGTCGAGGCTCTGACCTCCTCGCAGGTTGCTGCGCTCGGCACCGCTGCCCTCAAGACCATCGACTCCGCGGAACTGGCCCTGTTCTCCACCAGCGAACTGGCCGCCATCTCCGATAAGGCCATCGCCGGTCTCGACAGCGCCGCTCTGGCAAGCCTGACCACCGACAAGCTCGCCGCGCTCAACACCAAGCAGATCGCGGCGCTCTCCTCGGCTCAGCTCGGCGCCCTCAGCAGTGCCCAGGTCAACTCGCTCAGCTCCGATAAGCTCGGCGCTCTCTCCGCCAAGCAGATCGCGGGTCTGACGACCGGCCAGGTCGCCGGCCTCAGCACCACGCAGGTCGCTTCGCTCGGTGCAAAGCAAATCGCAGCCTTCACCACCGCACAGGCCGCTGCTCTGAACACTGCTCAGGTCGAAGCCCTCACCTCCTCGCAGATCGCCGCCCTCGGCGCCGCTGCTCTCAAGACCATCGACTCGGCGGAACTGGCCCTGTTCGCCACCGACGAACTCGCCGCCATCTCCGATAAGGCGATCGCCGGTCTCGACAGCGCCGCTCTGGCAAGCCTGACAACCGACAAGCTCGCTGCGCTCAACACCAAGCAGATCGCGGCCCTCTCCTCGGCTCAGCTCGGCGCCCTCAGCAGCGCTCAGCTCAACTCGCTCAGCTCCGATAAGCTTGGCGCGCTGTCCGCCAAGCAGATCGCTGGCCTGACGACTGGTCAGGTGGCTGGCCTCAGCACCGATCAGGTCGCTTCGCTCGGCGCCAAGCAGATCGCAGCTCTGACGACGTCGCAGGCCGCTGCCCTGAACACCGCTCAGATCGAGGCTCTGACCTCCTCGCAGATCGCCGCCCTCGGCGCCGCTGCCCTCAAGACCATCGACTCCGCGGAACTGGCCCTGTTCTCCTCCAGCGAACTGGCCGCCATCTCCGACAAGGCGATCGCAGGCCTTGAAGCTGCGGCCCTCGCAGGCCTTGGCACCGACAAGCTCGCCGCGCTCAACACCAAGCAGATCGCGGCGCTCTCCTCGGCACAGCTCGGCGCCCTCGACAGCGCCCAGCTCAACTCGCTCAGTTCCGACAAGCTCGCGGCCCTCTCGGCCAAGCAGCTCGCCGGCCTGACGACCGGCCAGGTCGCATCACTCAGCACCACGCAGGTTGCGGCTCTCGACGCCAAGCAGCTCAATGGCCTCAGCTCCAGCCAGGTCGCGGCTCTCTCCTCGACCCAGGTCGAGGCCCTCAACAGCACGCAGATCGCCGGCCTCACCGCCGCCGTCCTGCAGGCCCTGAGCGCGGACGAGATCAAGACCTTCACCACCGACGAACTGGCCGCCATCAGCGCCAAGGCGATTGCCGGCCTCGCCACGGAAGACATCCTTGCCCTGAGCTCCGCCCAGGTCCGGGCTCTGAAGGCCGAGCAGGTCGCCGCGATGAACACGGCGCAGGTCGAAGCCATCATCCAGGCCTACAAGACGGTCTAACGCACGATAAAGGGCGGCGCGGCTTCGAACCGCGCCGCCCTTTCCCCTTCCCGGCGACCAGCCCGACGCAAGTCAACTCCGATAGCAAGGCGGACGAGCTCATCCAGAGTCCGTTCAACAGCCCGGCCAGCAGGCCCCTTGCCGCAGGATGTCATGACCGTCAGCCCTTCCACCGTTCCCGATCCGAACGCGCCGCTTCTCCAGCTCCTCCTGCGTGCCCGCACCCAGCAGCTTTCGCTCGCAGACCTGTTCCAGACCGCGGAAACCCTTGCCAGCGCCGGCCAGAAGGCGGCGGCCGTGGAACTCTACAAGACCTGGATCGCCTTCAACGACGCGAACCCGCTGCTGCATCTGGCCTATTTCAACTATGGCGTGGCCCTTTCCTCCGCAGGCGATATCGCCGGCGCGATGCATGCGCTGCGCGCGGCGATAAGGTTGAGCCCGCTTTTCGGCCAGGCGCATATCAATCTCGGCCGCGCGCTCGAGGATTGCGGGCTGATCGGCGATGCCGTGCAGCAATGGCGCGTCTTCGCCGATGCGACGGCGGAGATGACGCCCGACAAGCTCAACAACCGCCTGCTCAGCCTGCAGCATATTGGCCGCGTGCTGGAAGGCGCCGGCCAGCTCGACGAGGCCGAGGTCGCGCTCTGGCAGGCAATGGAACTGCAACCCTCCCGCCCCGAGGCCGCCCAGCACTGGATCTCGCTGCGCGCACGCCAGTGCAAGTGGCCGGTCGTCGCACCGTCCATGCACCTGACGATGCGCAACTTCATGGACGCCATGTCCTCCATGACGATCGCCTGCTATGCGGACGACCCGCTGTTCCACCTGGCGAAAGCCTATCGCTACGGCCACCGCACCGTCGGCCGCCCTGCGGACCTTGCCGCGCTGGAACGCCGGCCGGTGCGGATGAAGACCGGAACCGGGCAGCGCCTGCGCATCGGCTACGTCTCCTCGGACCTGCGCCAGCACGCCGTCGGCTTCGCGCTCAGCGAGGTGCTAGAGCTGCACGACAAGGCCACTGTCGAGGTCTTCGCCTATTATTGCGGCGACCCGGCCCCGATCGACCAGACACAGGCGCGGATCAAGCTGGCCGTCGACCATTGGCGCGACATTTCAGGCGTCGGCGATCTCGAGGCCGCCCGCCAGATCGTCGACGACGAGATCGACGTGCTGATCGACGTCAACGGCTATACGAAGAACGCCCGCACGAGGATCTTCGCCTACCGGCCCGCACCGGTGATCGTGAATTTCTGCGGCTATCCGGGCACCATGGCGACGCCATACCACCAGTACATGATCGCCGACGACGTGATCGTGCCGCCGGAAAACGAGCTTTATTATACGGAAAGGGTCCTGCGCATCGCCTGCAACCAGCCGGTGGACCGCAAGCGCGCGGTCAGCCCGCGCCCGACCCGCACTGCGGCGGGCTTGCCGGAGGAGACCTTCGTCTTCGCCAGCTTCAACGGCATGCAGAAGATCACCGCCCCGTGCTTCGCCCGGTGGCTGGCCATTCTCCACGCCACACCCGGCAGCGTGCTCTGGCTGCTGGCCGGCGACGACAGCGCCAACGAGCGCCTGCGCAAGATGGCATCCGACGCCGGCATCGCGCCCGAACGGCTGCTCTTCGCCGGCAAGGCGATGAACCCGGATCACCTCGCGCGCATCGGTCTTGCCGATCTCTTCCTCGACACCTTCCCCTATGGCGCGCATTCCACCGCGGCCGATGCCATCACGCAGGGCCTGCCGGTGCTCACCGTCGCCGGTAAGAGCTTCGCCTCGCGCTTCTGCGCCAGCATCGTCACGGCCGCCGGCGTTCCCGAACTGGTGTGCGAGGGGCCGGACGAATATGTGCGCAAGGCCGTCGCCTTCGCGCGGGACCCCGCCAGCCTCAAGGCGGTGCGCGACGCCATCGAGCACCAGCGGGAAACCGCGCCGCTGCGCGACATGCCCGCCCTTGCCTTGCGCCTCGAAGACCTGTTCTGGCAGATGCAGGGCGAGGCCGAGCGCGGCGAGACGCCCGTGCCGGACCTGCGCAATCTCGACATCTACTACGAGATCGGCACGGAGCTTGCCGCGCAGGGCATCGAGTTCGAGGACGAGGCCGCCTATCGTGCGCGCTACCGGGCGGAACTTGCCGCCCTCGACGCCTTCGCGCCGCTTTCGCCCGATGCCCGCCTCTGGCAGGGCGACGCGCCATGACGCAGGAAACGATCCTCATCGTCGGCGCCGGCCTTTCCGGTGCCGTCATCGGCCGCGAACTGGCCCGGCAGGGCTACCGGATCGAGATCGTCGATTCACGTGCGCATATCGGCGGCAACTGCCACACGGAGCGCGACGCGGCGACGGGCGTGATGGTGCATGTCTACGGCCCGCACATCTTCCACACGGACGATCAGGAAGTCTGGGATTATGTGAACGGCTTCACCACCTTCATGCCCTACAAGAACCGCGTGAAGACGACGAGTGGCGGACAGGTTTATTCGCTGCCCGTCAACCTGCACACGATCAACCAGTTCTTCGGCAAGACCCTGCGCCCGGACGAGGCGCGCACCTTCCTCGAGGGCGAGGCGGACACGTCCATCGCCGATCCGCAGACCTTCGAGGAACAGGCCCTGCGCTTCGTCGGCAAGGGGCTCTACGAGGCCTTCTTCAAGGGCTATACGCAGAAACAGTGGGGCTGCTCGCCGACCGCCCTGCCCGCCTCGATCCTGAAGCGCCTGCCGGTGCGCTTCAACTACGAGGACAACTACTTCTTCCACAAATACCAGGGCATGCCGGAAAACGGCTATACCGAGATGATCGCCGGCATCCTCGACCATCCGAACATCACGGTGCGGCTCACAACCGATTTCCGGCGCGAAGCGGCGGACGGCTATTCCCACATCTTCTATTCCGGCCCGCTCGACGGCTATTTCGACTACGAACTCGGCCGCCTCGGCTATCGCACGCTGGATTTCGAGCGCTTCACCTATGACGGCGACTACCAGGGCTGCGCGGTGATGAACTACGGCGACGTTTCGGTGCCCTATACGCGCATCACCGAGCACAAGCATTTCTCCCCCTGGGAGGAGCACCGGGGTTCGGTCTGCTATCGGGAATTCTCGCGGGCCTGCGAGCCGGGCGACATCCCCTACTACCCGATCCGTCTCGTGGAGGAGAAGGCGCAGCTTGCCGACTATATCGCGCGCGCCGAACAGGAAACGGGCGTCACCTTCGTCGGCCGGCTTGGAACCTACCGCTATCTCGACATGGACGTGACGATCCGCGAGGCGCTCGACACGGCAAGGCTCTACCTTGCCCGCCGGGCGGAAAACGCGGCCATGCCGACCTTCCTGAACCCGCCGCTCTGAAACGCGAAAAGGCCCCGGTAAACCGGGGCCTTCTGATTTCCGTATCCTGCGTTTTCCGATTAACGGAAGAGCGTGAGGATGCTTTCCGAAGCCGAGTTGGCGATCGACAGCGACTGGATGGCGAGCTGCTGCTGGGTCTGCAGGGCCTTCAGGCGGGTCGATTCCTCGTTCATGTCGGCGTCCACGAGACGGCCAACGCCCGAGTCGATGGAGTCGGTCAGCTTGGAGACGAAGTCTTCCTGCAGGCCGATGCGCATCGCCATGGAGCCGAGGTCGGCGGCGGCGGAGGTCATCTTGCCGAGGGCTTCGTCAACCAGCGTGATCAGGCCGTCGAGCTGTGCGCCGGTGGTCGTGCCGTCGATCGAGAATTCCGAAACGGATTCCGCCGTGGAGCCTGCGGGAACGGTCGTATCAACTTGCCAGAGGAAGTTGGTGGCATCCTTGGCGAAGGCTTCCTGGCCGTTGTTCGCGCCCAGATCCTGTTCTTTAGCGGCGACCCAGACGTCATCGGCAACCTTAACGTAACCGATACCGGCGCCAGCGCCGTCGCCGACCGTGGTCCAGGCAATCTTGCCGCCGGCATCGAAGCTGCCGCCTGCGAGCGTCACGGCATCGCTGACCTCTGCGGACGTGAATTTCGGCACGTTTACGGGAGCAGTCGTGCCGTTCGTGTTGACGTTGACCACAACGCCGTCGCCGGCAATGTTTTGCGTCTGGTCGAGGATACCGGTATTACCGCCCTTGTCGAACAGAACGTTGTCTACCGTAAGGTCATAGTTGACCTTCTTGACCGAAACAGCACCGCCGCTGTCGCGGACGAAGGAGGCGACGACGCTCGTCTGGTCGCCTACATTGGCTTCAAGCCAGTTCTCGCCGGAGAAGGAAGCGGCTTCGGAAATGCTCTTGAGCTGGTCCTGAAGCTGGGAGATTTCTTCCTGGATCTTGGTCTTGTCGACGCCGTCTTCCGTGGCGGCAACCAGCTTCTTCTTGATTTCCTTCACGACTTCGATCGAAGAGTTCATACCGGCATAGGCGGTATCGACCTTCGCGGCACCGAGGCCGAGGGCGTCCTGAACGGCGGAAAGCGCCATGTTGTCGGAGCGCATGGTCGTCGCGATCGACCAATAGGCGGCGTTGTCGGACGCGCCGCCGACGCGCAGGCCGGAGGAAACACGCGCCTGCGTGTCTTCCATGTCCGAACCGATCGACCGCAGCGTCTGGAGAGCGGACATAGCCGCAACATTGGTGAGAATGCTCGTCATTGAATGGTGCCCCTTGATTGGCTTCAGGAGAAGGGACATTCCGGGTTCCACCGGGAGCGCCAACCAGCATCATGCTTGCCAGGCCTGTCATTCTTGAGGCCGGCTTGTCGCTTCGATGGTTCTAGGTAACGCGCTCATGGTTAACGAACTGCTAAGCGGGGCGAGAAAATACACTGAGCGGTAACCATAACCGTCGCCGCAGAACCAAACCCTCTCTTTCGTCATGCTCGAGGCGGGCCGGAGGATGAAGGAGCAGGTGGTGCAGGGTTTAAAACGCAAAAGCCGCGCTTCTTGCGAAGCGCGGCCTCCATAGAGAAGTGGAGAAAATCCCCACCGGTCCTGCTGTCTCGATTAACGGAACAGCGACAGAACGTTCTGCGATGCGTTGTTGGCGATCGACAGCGACTGGATGGCGAGCTGCTGCTGGGTCTGCAGGGCCTTCAGGCGGGTCGATTCCTCGTTCATGTCTGCATCGACCAGGCGGCCAACGCCCTTGTCGATGGCCGAGCTGAGCTGGGAAACGAATTCTTCCTGCAGGCCGATACGGGAAGAAATCGAACCGAGAGCCGAAGCGGCGCTGGTCATGCTCTTGAGCGCGTTGTCGACGTTCTGGATCAGTGCGTCCAACTCCGTGCCGGTGGTGGAGTTGCTGATCGAGAAGCCCGATACGGACGCCGTCGGAGTAGTAGACGGGCTGGTGACATCGATCTTCCAGAGGTTCGTGCCGGCGTCCGTCGCAAACGTTTCCTGACCGTCGTTGGCTCCCTTGTCCTGCTCTTCTGCAGCAACCCAGGTGTCATCAGCGATCTTGACGAAGCCCCGACCGGCACCGGCGCCATCACTAGCCACCGTCCAGGCGATGTTGCCGCCTGCATCGAAGCCGCCGGTTGCACCGGTGACGGCAGTGCTGACTTCAGCCGTCGTGAACTTCTTCACGTTGACGGCAGCGACCGTGCCGCCCGTATTGACGTTGACGACGATGCTATCGGAGCCAAGGCTGTTCATCTGGTCCAGGATACCCGCATCGGCACCGGACTTGTCGAACAGCACCGAATTTGCGTCGAGCGTGTAATCGACTTTCTTGACCGAGACCGCACCGAGGTCGTTACGGACGAAGGAGGCAACGACCGTTGCCTTGTTGGCCGGGCCGCCGCTGGCGATGTCGGTTTCCAGCCAGTTCTCACCCGAGAACGAAGCAGCTTCGGAGATGCTCTTGAGCTGGCCCTGGAGCTGCTTGATTTCTTCGTTGATCTTGGTCTTGTCGACGCCGTCTTCCGTTGCCGTCACCAGCTTCTTCTTGATTTCCTTGACCACGTCGATCGAGGAATTCATACCGGCATAGGCGGTATCGACCTTCGCCGCACCGAGGCCGAGGGCGTCCTGAACGGCGGAAAGCGCCATGTTGTCGGAACGCATGGTCGTTGCGATCGACCAGTAGGCGGCGTTGTCGGACGCGCTGCCGACGCGCAGGCCCGTCGAGACGTGCGCCTGGGTTTCGTCCATGTTGTTGTTGATGGAGCGCAGCGTCTGGAGAGCAGACATTGCTGCTGCGTTGGTGAGGATGCTCGTCATTGTCGTTGTCCCTTTGAACGAAGTACTGGTGGGGACATACCGGACTCAAAAAACTTTACCGGTTACGGCGGTTCGGCCTCATGCCAACTCGGTTCCTCTCGCGGTCGGAGGGATACCAAACCCGTCGTGTCACGGTGAAATTCGCAGCCATTCCTTGCCAACTGATTAAATCGGCGATTCGACTTCGACGCACTAAGATTTATGGTTAACCGCCGGTAAAAGCCGACGGGAGCGGCCTAGCTGAAGGACCGCACGAGGCTGCCGACGAGCAGGTTCCAGCCGTCGATGAGCACGAAGAACAGGATCTTGAAGGGCAGCGAGATCGAGGTGGGCGGCAGCATCATCATGCCCATGGCCATGGTGATGGTGGCGACGATCATGTCGATGACGAGGAAGGGCAGCACGACGAGGAAGCCGATCTCGAAGCCGCGGCGGATTTCCGAGATCATGAAGGCGGGGATGACGACGCGCAGGTCCGCCACATTGTCCTTCACCATGGTCTGGCCGCGCTCTTCCGCCAGCGAGATGAACAGTTCGATATCCTTGTCGCGCGTGTTGGCGACCATGAATTCGCGGAACGGCTCGGCGATGCGCTTGGCGGCCTCCGTCTCGTCGATCTGGTTGGCCATCAGCGGCTCCACGCCGTTCTGCCAGGCGCGGTCGAAGGTCGGGGCCATGACGTAGAAGGTCATGAACAGCGCCAGCGAGACGAGGATCATGTTCGACGGCGTGGTGGCAAGGCCCATGCCCGAGCGCAGGATCGAGAAGGCGATGACGAAGCGCGGAAAGCTCGTCACCATGATCAGGATGCCGGGCGCGACCGAAAGGATCGTCAGAAGCCCGAAGGTGCGGATGATCCAGGCCGCCGCGGAGCCGTCTACGGGCGCGTTCAGGAGGCCGCCCGGCAGTTGCAACTGCTGCTGGGCGTAGGCCATGCCGGTCATCGCCATCATGGCGAGAAAGGTCAGAAAGGCTCGAATCATTCGATCACGAAGGTGCGGAACATGACGTTGGTTACGCGCCCTTCGGACCTGAGGTCAACCCGCTCCTCCAGGTCTTCCCGCAGATATTGGAAGCCGCGCGGCCCCTGCACCTGCTGGAGCGAGACCGTGCGCATATAGGCCATGATATCCTGATGGATTTCCTCCGCCAGAACCGCATCCGGCGCGCCCTTGAACATCAGCGCCACTTCGAGCCGCACGCGGTTGTCGGACGGATAGGCAAGGTTGCTGGTGATCGGGTCGAGCAGCACGATGCCGTTCGCCTCGGTGGAGATATGCGGGATTTCCCCCGCCTCCGCCTTCTCGCCGCCGCCATGGCCGCCCTCGGCGGGAGGCTCGGCCTTCGCCACCTCTTGCGCCGGCTCTTCGGCCGGCGGCGGGGCAAGCATGTTGCCCACGAACCAGCCGCCGCCACCGGCCAGCAGCGTCAGCACGGCGACGACCGCGATGGTGATGACCAGCGAGGGCTTCTTCTTGGTCTCGACGCCCTGTTCTTCGTCCGCCATGTTCGTGTTTCCGGGTTGGGAGAATGGGATCGTCAGATCGGCGAGAACAGGTCGATGGCCTGCTGGCCCCACGGCGGCTGCTGCACTTCCGTCAGGCGGCCGCGGCCGCCGTAGGAGATGCGGGCTTCCGCGATCTTCTCGTAGGAAATCTGGTTATAGGCGTCGACATCCTGCGGCCGCACGATGCCGGCGACGTTGAGGATGCGAAGCTCGTGGTTCACGCGCACTTCCTGTGAACCGCTGATCAGAAGGTTGCCGTTCTCCACGACGCCGGTGACGACCGCCGCCACGAGCAGGTTCAGCTTTTCCGCGCGCTCCGTGGAGCCGTCGCCCTTGGTGCTGGTCGACGAGCCGAAGGAAAGATCGCCCTCGGCATCGACGCTGCTGCTGGCGGATTTTCCGCCGAAGCCGAAATTCATACCGCTCTTGTTGGTGCGCGAGCGGTCCGTCTTGTTGTCGAAGCTCGCCTTGTCGTTGACGCGGATGTTGACGGTCAGGATGTCGCCCATCTTGAAGGCGCGCGAATCCTTGAAGAGCGCCGATTGCTGGTCGCTCCACAGCGAATAGCCGGCGACCGAATTGCGCGGCTGCTTGGGATACATGGCCATCTGCGGCGTCTCGGCATAGCTGAGGCCGCTGCCGATGGGGCTCATCGCCGGCGCCCGGCCGATTTCCTTGACCGCCTGGCTCTGGCAGCCCGACAGGGCCAGCGCGACGGCGAGTGCGGAGGCGATCTTTTTCATGACGGGTCCTTTGAGGTATTCGGGTCTGTCGCCGAAACGAGGATGCGGGTGAGCGCGGCGGCCTTGTCGGCCGGCATCTCGCCGAGAATGGTGCTCGACTGGCGCGGCGGCAGCTTCATGACGATGGCCGAGGCGATCTCCGGGTCCAGTTCGGCGAGCTGCGCGGCAGCGGCGTCCGGCTTCATCTTGCGGTAGATGTCCACCAGGTCCTTTTCCGTTGACTTCAGGAAGTCGTTGCGGCGCTTCAGCCAGTCCTGGTATTCCGCGCGCCGCATCTCCAGCGTCTTGATGCGTTCGTCGACGTCCTTCTGCAGCTTCTCAAGCTCCTGCTTCTGGAGAAGGTAGCGCTGGTCGCGCGCGGCATCCGCGATGTTGGTGCAGAATTCGCGGATTTCGTCGGCGCTCGCCTTGGTCGTCATGATGACGGGGCGCTCCTCGGCGAAGGCGCCGGGAATGGCCATCATCACGAGGCCGGCGAGAGGAAGGGCGAGCCTTCTTGCGAGAAGGGAAAGGGTCGTGTTCGTCATTGCAATACCAGTTCCGCCTGGAGGGCTCCGGCCGTCTTGATGCTCTGCAGGATGGAGATGATGCCATCCGGCTTCACGCCGATGCTGTTCAGGCCCGAGACGAGCGAGCGCAGGCTGGAGCCGTCGAGCATCGCGACGTTGCCGCCTTCCTGCTGGACGAGGATATCCGTGCGCGGCTCCTCGGCCGTGACGCCGCGGGAGAAGGGTTCGGGCTGAACCACCGTGGGCATTTCGCTGACCTGCACGGTCAGCGTGCCGTAGCTGACGGCGACGGGCGAAATGCGCACGTCCTGGCCGATGACGATGGTGCCCGTGCGCTCATTGATCACCACGCGCGCCGGCGCATCGGTCTCGATGACGAGGTTCTCGATATCGGCCATCAGGCGGGTGAGGTCCGCCATGCGGGGCTTGGCGACATGCACGGCCTGGGAATCGCGCGATTCGGCGATCGGCCCGCCATATTGCGCGGCCGCATAACGGTTGATCGCATCCGCCATGCCGACGGACGTCGAGAAGTCGGGGTTGCGAAGCTGCAGCACGAGATCGGAGGCGTCCTTGAAGCGCGAGGGCAGCTCGCGCTCGATGATCGCGCCGTTCGGCACGCGGCCGGCGGTCGTCACGCCCTGCTGCACGCTCGCCGCATCACCGCTGGCATTGATGCCGGTAACGACGACGGAGCCTTGCGCGACAGCGTAAATCTGGCCGTCGGCGCCGGAAAGCGAGGTCATGACCAATGTGCCGCCGCGCAGCGACGAGGCGTCGCCCAGCGAGCCGACCGTCACGTCGATGCGGCTGCCGGGGCTGGCGAAGGGCGGCAGGTTGGCGGTGACGAGCACGGCCGCGATGTTCTTGGCGCGCGTCTGGTTGCCGACCATCGAGATACCGAGGTTCTGCAGCATCGCGCGCATGGACTGCTCGGTGAAGGGCGCGGCGCGCATGCTGTCGCCGGTGCCCTGGAGGCCGACGACGAGGCCGTAGCCGATGAGCTGGTTCTCGCGGCCGGACTGCACCGAGGCCACGTCCTTGATGCGGGCGGCCGGCAGCGCCGGGCCTGCCGCGAGCATCAGGCAGGCGACAACGGCAAGCGCGCGACCAAGAAGGGACTGCATCATTTCGCCACCACGTGTACGGTTCCGTCCGCCATGACCGTGCCGGCGACGATCACGCCGGAATCCTTGTTGCGGACCTTGATGAGAGCGCCGACCGCGGCATCCTCAAGGGACGTTCCGGCCGCCCGGAGCACCAGCGTGCCGCTGTCGAAGACGAGCTGGACGGTGGTGCCGCGGGAAACGGCAAAGGGTTCGCGCAGGGCCGAGACGAGGATGACGCGGCCGGGAAGCAGCGTGCGCTTGCTCACCATGCCGCTGACATCGGCGATGGTCTCGGCAAAGCCCTTCACGATGTTCGGGTTGGTGACCTCGACTTCCTCGACCTGACCGGCATCGATCTCCTCGCCGGGATAGATGGTGCGCTTCGGCACGACGGCGGTGCGCGCGTCGGCAAGGGCCGCATCGGCCACGAGAAGACCCGCCAGCACGGCCGGCACGGCAAGTGCCGTGCGCCGCCATGCACTGAGGGTCTTTGCGGTACGAAGAGCTGCTATCAGGCGAAACATCATGTTCCCCGCGTGTCCGGTTGCTATCTCAGGTTCTTGCTGACGACCGCGGCCATCTCGTCCGCCGCCTGGATGATCTTGGAATTCATCTCGTAGGCGCGCTGGGCGGAGATCAGGTCGGTGATTTCCTTGACCGGATCGACGTTGGAGGCTTCGAGATAGTTCTGCTGGATATAGGCGAAGCCCGCCTCGTCCGGTGCGCCGACATTGGCCGGGCCGGAGGCGGCGGTCTCGCGGTAGAGGTTCTCGCCGAGCGGCTCGAGGCCGGCCTCGTTGACGAAGTTCGCCAGCGTGATCTGGCCGAGATCCTGCTGCTGGCCCGCCACGGTGGCGAAGACCTGGCCGGACCGCGTGACGGTGACTTCCGTCGCGTCCTGCGGCACCGTGATGCCCGGCACGACCGTATAGCCGTCGAGGGTGACGAGCTGGCCTTCTGCGTTGGTGTTGAAGGCGCCGGCGCGGGTGTAGAGCGTCGAGCCGTCCGAAGCCTCGATCTGGAACCAGCCGCGCCCGATGAGCGCGAGGTCGAAGGAGTTGCCGGTGGAAACGAGGCCGCCCTGGAGATGCAGGTTGCGCACGGCCGCCGTCTTCACGCCGAGACCGATGATGGCGCCTTCCGGCACGACCGCCTGGTTGGCGCGGTTCGGCACGCCGGCGGCGCGCTCGGTCTGGTAGAGAAGGTCGGAGAACTCGGCGCGGGCGCGCTTGAAGCCGGTCGTGTTGATGTTCGCGATGTTGTTCGCGATGACTTCGAGGTTCGTCTGCTGCGCGTTCATGCCGGTGGCGGCGATGGCAAGGGCTTTCATGTCCGGTCCTCAGATCTGCATTCTGGCTACTTCGAGATAGGCGGTGACGACCTTGTCGCGGATGGCGATGGCGGTCTGCAGCGACTGCTCGGCATTCATGACGGCGTCGACCACTTCGCGGGTTCCCGCCTTGCCCTGGATGGCTTCGAAGGACTTGGTCTCGCTGAGTTTCAGCGCGCCGGCCATGTCGCTCGCCATGTCGCCCAGCACCTGGGCAAAGGACATCTGCGTTCCGGTTCCCTGCGCTGCGGCGGCGCTCACGCCCTTGGAGGCGGTCGCCTCGACGCCGGAGAGCGCGTCATTGGACAGAAGGCTGGTTACGCCCTTGATGCTGTCGATCATTGCGATGCCCTCAGAAGGTCGATAGTGGCGCTGATCAGGTCGCGCGACTGCTTGATGCTCTGCAGATTGGCTTCGTAGGAGCGGTTGGCTTCCCGCATGTCGGCCATCTCGACGAGCACGTTGACGTTCGGCATCTTGACGAAGCCCTTCTCGTCGGCCGCCGGGTTGCCCGGATCGTATTCGGTCGAGAAATCGCCCTCGTCGACACCGAGGCGTTCGACCTCGACGAGCGCGGCGTTGGTCGCGCGGTCAAGCTCGGCGGCGAAGGTCACGGTCTTGCGGCGGAACGGATCGGCGCCGGGCGTGTCGCCCGTCGAGCGGGCGTTCGCCAAGTTTTCCGAAACAATGCGGATTCGGGTGGATTGCGCCTCAAGTCCCGAGGCCGCGACTTTCATTGAAGCTACGAGCGGATCCATTTCTTACCTTCTGACTGTCATCAGCATCATGCGATGAAAGGCCTTTACGAGGCCGGCATTCAACTCGAAATCACGCTTGACCTGGCCCTCTTTCATGAGTTCCTCGGCAAGGCCGACGGTGTTGCCGGACTCCTGCACGCCGATCTCCTCGGTGGGTCGGGTCTCGATGACGCGGCTTGCCATTTCGGTTTCGGTGAAATGGCCCGGCTGCGTCGCCGCCATGCGCATGCCCGTCGTTTCGAGCACGGACTGGAAGGGAGTGACGTCCTTCGCCTTGAACGCGGGTGTGTTGGCGTTGGCGATGTTGCCTGCAACCACACTCTGGCGGACTGAGAGCCATTCGGCCTGCTTCGATGCCAGTTCAAACAGTTGTATCGGTTGCATGACAAGCTCCATCCTTGTTCACGGCGAACCTACGGAGCCAATCTTGCGTCAGACTTGCTGTGCTGCGGTTTCCCGCCAACCAACTGAATTCATGAGGGATAAAGTGCTCAAGCCGCTTATTTCCGGGCGAGCGAAAGGCCGGGCGCGGCAAGGCGACCCGGCCGAATCGAGGGTGGGCGACCGCCCGCCACCCGTCAGTTGCGCTTGATCACCGCGCCGTTCGAGGTGACGATGACCCAGGCCCCGTCGCGCTGCTCCAGCGTCGCGAGGCGGCTGTTGTCCGGCAGAATCGAGCCGACGCGCACGATATACATGCCGCGCGCGTCCTCGATCAGCGCCCGCCCGTTCGCCACATGCATGAGGCGGAAGCCGGAATTGGCCGGCAATGGCTGGTCGAGGCCGGTTTCCACCGGCGCGCCGAGCTTGCTTTCCGTGCCGAGGCCGGATGTCGTGGCGGTCGCCACGGGATCGAGGCCCTTGAGCGCCGGATCGTTGTCGTTGTCGATCATTGCGGAGGGAGAAACGCTCACCACGTCGCGCGCCGCCGTTTCCGGCAGGTCACGGGTCGTGCCTTGCCAGAGCGTCGGCACGGAGAATTGTTCCGGGTTGAGGAAGACATACCAGGGGAAGAAGGCCGCGCCCGCCGCGAGCATCACGCCCGCGCCGACAAGCACCTTGTCGCCAATGCTGTAGCGTCCCCGATCCGCTCGCCTGAGCGGCTGGATGGTCTCGTCTGCGTCGAAGTCCGTCACTGTCATCCCCTTCGCGTTGCCGGCGCGGCGCCCTGCGCGGCCGCATTCCTCAATGCGACGGCGAGATCGGAGAAGGCGTCGGCGGCGAGCTTCTCGCCCGGCGTCTGTTTCAATACGTCGTAGATGATCGGCACCTGCTTGATCGCCATGTCGAGGTCGGGATCGCCGCCCGGGCGATAGCCGCCGATGAGGCGCAGGTCGCGCGTCTCCTCGAAGCGATGGATGAGCGACTTCAGCCGCGACACCAGCTTCTCCTGATCCGTCGTCCACGCCTTGCGCGCAAGGCGCGAGATCGAGGCCAGCGGATTGATCGGCGGATAGCGCCCCTCCTCCGCGAGGCTGCGCTCCATGACGATATGACCGTCGAGGATGCCGCGCGTCGAGTCGGCGATGGGGTCGTTGTGATTGTCGCCATCGACGAGGATCGAGATGATCGCGGTGATCGTGCCCGCCCCTTCCGCCCCGGGACCCGCACGCTCCAGAAGGCGTGGCAGCTCGGTGAAGACGGAGGCCGGATAGCCGCGGGCAATGGGTGGCTCGCCGGAAGCGGTCGCCACCTCGCGGATCGCATGGGCGAAGCGCGTCACGCTGTCGATGATCAGGAGCACGTTGTCACCCTGATCGCGGTAATGCTCGGCGATGGTGACGGCCGTTAGCGGCGCCATCTTGCGCAGCATCGGGCTTTCGTCGCTGGTCGCCACGACCGCGACGGACTTGGCGAGGTTGTCGCCCAGCGTGTCCTCGATGAATTCGCGCACCTCTCGGCCGCGTTCGCCGACCAGCGCGATCACCACCTTGTCGAAGGCGTCCGCCCTTGCCAGCATCGACAGCAGCGTCGACTTGCCGACGCCGGAGCCGGCAAAGATGCCGAGGCGCTGGCCGAGGCAGAGCGGAGCGAAGATATCGATGGCGCGAACGCCGGTGCTGAAGCCCTTCTCGATGCGCTTGCGCGTCATGGAAGGCGGCGCGGTGTTGGAGATGGACCGGCGGTCCTCACCCTGCGGCAGCGGACCCAGCCCGTCGATCGGCTCGCCGAGCGCGTTGATCGTGCGGCCGCACCAGGAGGCGGTCGGCGCGACGCGGAAGGCACCCTTGCGGATGACCGTGTCATGGATGCCGATAGGTTCGCCCGGCTCGATGGGGCAGACGACGACCGTCTCCTGCTCGACGCGGACGACCTCGCCGAGATGGATGCCCGTCGCGCTCTTGTGCGCCACGAATTCACCGAGCCGCACATGCCGCGACAGGCCGCTGACCGTATAGTTGCCGGCCGCGATGGTCTGTACGCGGCCACCGTGGGTGACCGAGAATTCCGGCGAGGAATAGCGCCGCACCAGCCCTGCCAGCGCGTTCAGCATGCGCCCGCCGTCGGGTGTCTGGGTGGAGTTCGCCGTGGTGCCCTCTGCCGCCGTCATGGATTACTTGCTGCCCCCGAGCGTGCGGACCGCCTCGTTCATCGAATCCTCACTGCTGCGCATCAGCGCGGCGATGTTCTCGAAGGCACGCGTGACCTGGATAAGCTGCGTCATCTCGCCGATGGCGTTGACGTTGGATTCCTCGACATAGCCCTGCACCACGCCGGCGTCGACGCGGTCGACGATGGGCTGCGGCCGGTTGGAGGGAATGATGCCGCTGTTGCCGGCGCGCACGAAGCCGGCGGAAAGATCGGCCTCGAAGATGCCGAGCGCGGCGACGGGCCGGCCGGCCTGGTTGAGCTGGCCGTCGGCGCTGAGCATGACCGGGCCGGCATTCGCATCGATCTGGATGGGACCACCGCCGGCATCGAGCACCGGATAGCCGTTGAGCGTCACCAGTTCGCCGGCGTCCGTCAGCGTGAAGCGGCCGTCGCGCGTCAAAGTCGGGCCGGAGGGCGTTTCCACCTGGAACCAGGCCTCGCCCTTGATCGCGAAATCGAACTGGCCGCCCGTCTCCGTGAGGCCGCCGTTGCGGGTCGAGATGAACTCGTTGCCCTTCGAGACGAAGGCGACGTCGGCGGTCTTCTGGTCGCTGACGACCTCGTTGAACTTCACTTCGGTGGCGCGGAAGCCAACCGTCGTGGAATTCGCGACGTTGTCGGCGAGGGTCGCCATGCGGCGGTCGAGCGCGATCTGGGACGAAAGCGATACATAAAGCCCGGTCTGCATGCTCAGCGGCCTCCGAGTTTCAGGTTGTTGATGGAAAGCAGGAGGTCCGTCGAGATGCCGGTGAGGCTGGACGGCTGGAACACGGTCATCGGATCGTAGCTGCCGGAGGGATTTTCAAGTTCCCACATCGAGGTGAAGCGCTCGAGGAACTTGCCGAGCTTGGCCGGTTCCTTGAAGTCCTCGATGTTCAGCGCGTCCTCGTAATACGCCGCCTGACGGTCGATATCGGTGGCAGCGAACTCCGCAGGAAGCTGGAGCGCGGTGCGCACGACCTGCGCCAGCGCATCGTCGGCGATGATGGAATAGCCCGAGGTGACGGAGGAGGCCATGCGCTCGAAATAAAGCGCGAGGCGCACGCCCGTATTGTCCTCGCCGACGCTGACCTCAAGCGTCTGACGGGTGTATTTGTCGACGACGCCCTTCTGGGCGCGCTCGAAGGTGGTGGCAAGCTCGCCATGGCGGGCGAAGTTCAGCGATTCCGCCAATTCCTTGTAGCGCGTGTCGCTGAGCTGGTTGGCGAAGGCCGCCTTGTCGTCGATGCCTTCTGTCAGAACCTTGCGCATGAAGGCCTTGGCATAGGCCATGTCGTCCAGCCCGTGCGCCTTCATGGCGTAGTTGTAGAGCCGGCTGTCGGCGAAGAACTCGTCGATCGTCTTTATGCTGCCGATCTTCGCGAGATAGTATTCCGTCTCGCGCTTGACGTCCGGCTGCTCCGATACGCGCTTCAGCGAGGTCTGGAGGTCGGAGGAAATCAGCTTGTAGCTGGTATAGGTGGTCGTCACGATAGGCCGCCGATCAGGGTTCAGGAAGGCATGGATGCCCGTTTTGAACCGCGATCCTTGCGGCTTTTGCTTGTGCGAACCTGATCCGCGACCCCGCCGCCCGGTACAGCCTCACGCAAGGCTGGAACCGTATTGCCGGAAGGGTCAGAATTGTGTCGGGACACCTGCGCTCATGAACATCATTATCGGTCTCATCGTCACCATCGGCTGCGTCTTGGGCGGCTTCATGGCCATGGGCGGGCACATCGAAGTGCTGAACCAGCCATTCGAACTCATGATCATCGGCGGCGCCGGCGTCGGCGGCTTCATCGTGGCGAACACGATGAAGGTGATCAAGGAAACCGGAAAGGCGCTGGGCGAAGCCTTCAAGCACAAGGTGCCGAAGGAACGCGACTATCTCGATACGCTCGGCGTGCTCTACAGCCTTATGCGGGACCTGCGCACCAAGTCGCGCAACGAGATCGAAGCGCATATCGACAACCCGGATGAATCGCCGATCTTCCAGTCCGCGCCGACCGTGCTGAAGAACAAGGAACTCACCGCCTTCATCTGCGACTATGTCCGCCTCATCATCATCGGCAATGCCCGCTCCCACGAGATCGAGGCGCTGATGGATGAGGAAATCCAGACGATCACGCGTGACAAGATGAAGCCCTATCACGCCATGTCGACGATGGGCGACGCCTTCCCGGCCATCGGCATCATCGCGGCCGTTCTCGGGGTCATCAAGGCCATGAGCAAGATCAACGAGTCGCCGGAAGTGCTCGGCGGCCTCATCGGCTCGGCGCTCGTCGGCACCATGCTCGGCATCTTCCTGTCCTATTCGGTCGTCGCGCCGATCACCACGAACATCAAGGTCGTGCGCGAGAAGCAGAACCGCCTCTACGTCATCGTCAAGCAGACGCTGCTCGCCTACATGAACGGCTCGGTGCCGCAGGTCGCCCTCGAATACGGCCGCAAGACCATCTCTTCCTACGAGCGCCCGTCCATCGACGCCGTCGAGCAGGAAATGATGAATCCGGGCGGCGGCGGCGATTCGAAGGCGGCCTAAGACATGAGCGCAGCGACCGTGACCCCTCACCCCACCATGGACCCGATCGTGCTCGCCCGCCTCACCGGCAGGCTCGGCGACCAGGCGACCATCTCCAAGCTCTGCGCCAGTCTCGGCGACGTCTTCGCCGAATTCCTGCCCGACATGCTGGAAAGCGAACTTGGCTTCGAGGTCGCGGTTTCCTATGCCGGCTTCGAGACCGGCCGCTACGGCACGCTCGTCTCCGGCCTCGGCGGCGCAATGGCCTGCTGCGACGCTTCGCTACGCGACTGGTGTGATCGCTTCACGCTGATCTGCGACAGCCCGATGATCATCACGCTCGTCGAGAACATGCTCGGCGCCGTCAGCGATTCGGTCGAGGATCCGGAGCCGCGCCCGCTCTCCAAGATCGAGCTGGACGTAGCGGCGATGATGTTCGACCGCATCTCAGGCGTGCTGAAGACGGCCGTCAACGGTGCGAACGGCTTCGAACCCTTCCTCGGCTCGGCCCACAATGCCGAGACCCGCAAGCCCTCGGAAGACGCCAGCGACGACGCCTTCGTCGCCATGGTCAACATGGCCGTCGGCATCGGGCCGGTGCTCTCCACCTTCCATGTCGTCATTCCCCAAGCCGTAATGCTGAAGTCGACCATCACCGCCCCGAAGCCGGCCAATGCCCCCAGGACCCGCGTCGAGTGGAGCGAACAGCTCGGCGAGCAGGTCCGCCGCTCGAAGGTGACGCTGGAGGCGCGCATCCGCCTCGAACGGCAGACGCTCGACACGATCAGCAGGCTGCAGGCCGGCGACATCATCCCCTTCAACGAGGCGGGCGACGTGCGCGTGGAGGTGAACGCCAACGGGCGCAACCTCTATGTCTGCGAATTCGGCCGGTCCGGCGCCCGCTACACGGTCCGCGTCAAGGATACCTACGGCTCGGAGGAAGACCTTCTCCAGCACATCATCGGATAGTTTTGCGCGTGAAGCCTGCGGGGCGGCACGCCTCAGGCAAGTTTCGAATGGAATAGTGGTCTTATGGCACCGAAGAAAACACCCATCGCTGACGACATCATGTCTTCCATCAACGCAGGCGACCAGGAACTGGAGCAGGCGATCGACGATCTGCGCGGCGTTCTTCAGCACGATGCCGCCGGCTCGATCGGCGCGGACTTCCCCGCTACGGCCGGCGATGACCCGCTTGCCGCATTCGGCGGCGATTTCGGCAATTCGGATTTCGGCGGCGGCGCGGCCACCACGGATTTCGGCACGGATACCGGCTTCGGCGGTTCGGATTTCGGCGGCGGCGATTTCGGCGGCGGCAACGACTTCTCCGCCGACCTCGGCGAAGCGCCCCGTCCGGGCAGCGCCATGGAATCCAACATGGACCTCATCATGGACATCCCGATCGATCTGCAGATCGTTCTGGGTTCCTCGCAGATGCAGGTCTCCAGCCTCATGAACCTCAGCGAGGGCGCCACCATCGCGCTCGACCGCCGCATCGGCGAGCCGGTCGAAGTCATGGTCAACGGCCGGATCATCGGCCGCGGCGAGATCACCGTTCTTGAAAACGACGACACCCGCTTCGGGGTCAAGCTCATCGAAGTGAAGAGTACACGCAAGATCTGATGACCGGTTAGGTCTCAGGGGGATAAATCCATGATGGATTTCGAGAATTTCGGGACATCCACGGCGGTCGGAACGCCGCTTTCGCAGGTCGAGAAGGCAGCAGCCGTCCTTCTCGCCATGGGCAAGGGTGTCGCCGGCAAGCTGCTGAAATATTTCACCCAGAGCGAGCTCCAGCAGATCATCGCCGCCGCGCAGAACCTGCGCGCCATCCCGCCCCATGAACTGATCGACCTCGTCAACGAGTTCGAGGACCTGTTCACCGAGGGCGCGGGCCTGATGGACAACGCCAAGATGATGGAAGGCATCCTCGAAGAAGGCCTGACGCCGGACGAGGTGGACGGCCTGCTCGGCCGCCGCGCCGCCTTCCAGGCCTTCGAGACGACGATCTGGGACCGCCTGCAGGATGCAGACCCGGTCTTCGTCGCAAAATTCCTGCTCAACGAGCATCCGCAGACCATCGCCTACATCCTCTCGATGATGCCGTCCTCCTTCGGCGCGAAGGTCCTGCTCGAAATTCCCGAAGAGCACCGCGCCGACATCATCAACCGCACCGTCAACCTCAAGGATGCCAGCCCCAAGGCAACGGCCATCGTCGAGGCGCGGGTGATCGAGATGATCAATGCGCTGGATGCGGAACGCAACTCGGTCGGCTCGAACAAGGTCGCCGACCTCATGAACGAACTGGAGAAGTCGCAGGTCGATGAGATGCTCGCCTCGCTCGAGACGGTTTCGACCGAATCGGTCAAGAAGGTGCGCCCGAAGATCTTCCTCTTCGAAGACGTGCTCTACATGCCGCAGAAGAGCCGCGTCGCGCTCTTCAACGACGTGTCCGGCGACATCATCACCGCCGCGCTGCGCGGCGCGACGATGGAACTGCGCGAATCGGTCCTCTCCTCCATCGGCGCGCGCCAGCGCCGCATGATCGAATCGGACCTTGCCGCCGGCGATGCCGGCAACCCGCGCGAAGTGGCGATCGCCCGCCGCTCGATCACGCAGGAAGCCATTCGCCTGGCCGCAGCCGGACAAATCCAGTTGAAGGAAAAGGAACAGGAAGCCGAGGCGGCCTGATCCTGCTTGACACGGCAGAGCCGCGAGCGGAGCGTGTTTTCGGCCCGAATCTCCTGACATGGGGTTCGGGCCGTCTGCTTTTCCGGGGAGTGCGGCGTGTCGGACGACGACAAGGACAGTAAAACAGAACTCCCGACCGAGAAGAAACTCCGGGATGCGGCGGAGAAGGGCAACACGCCTTTCTCGCGCGAGATCACGGTCTTCGCCTCGACGCTGGCGATCTATCTCTTCCTCGTCTTCTTCGTGCCAGGCGGAATCTCGCGCATGAACGAGACGCTGCGCGATTTCTTCGAGCAGCCGGAAGCCTGGAACCTCAGAACCGGGACCGACGTCATCGCGATCTTCCGGCATCTCGGCTGGGAGGCCGGCGCGCTGCTGCTGCCGATCCTGGCCATGATGATGCTCTTCGGCATCGCCTCGTCCGTCTTCCAGAACCTGCCCAGCCCCGTGCTTGAGCGCGTGCGCCCGCAGATCAGCCGCCTCAGCCCGGTCAAGGGCCTCAGCCGCCTGTTCGGCAAGCAGGGTCTCGTCGAATTCGGCAAGTCCCTGATCAAGATCCTGCTCGTCTCGGTCGTCGTCGCCCTTGCGATGCGCGGCAATTTCTTCGCCTCGCTCGACACCATGTTCTCCGAGCCGGCGGCGCTCATCTACATGATGAGCTCGGACATCAACAAGGTCCTGCTGATCATCCTCTTCGCCACCGCTCTCATCGCCGCCCTCGACTTCGCCTGGACGCGCCATCACTGGTTCTCCGAACTGATGATGACAAAGCAGGAGGTGAAGGAGGAAATGAAGCAGGCGCAGGGCGACCCCATCGTCAAGGCGCGCATGCGCTCCATCCAGCGCGACCGCATCCGCCGCCGCATGATGACGGACGTGCCGCGCGCCACCCTCGTCATCGCCAACCCGACCCACTTCGCCGTGGCGCTGCGTTATGTGCGGGAAGAGGGCGACGCACCGGTCGTCGTCGCCAAGGGGCAGGACCTCATCGCGCTGAAGATTCGCGAGATCGCCGAGGAGAACGGAATTCCCGTCTTCGAGGACCCGCCGCTCGCACGCTCAATGTTTGCGCAAGTCTCGGTGGATAGTGTCATTCCGCCGGTGTTCTACAAAGCCGTGGCGGAGCTGATTCACCGGGTTTACGCAGCCTCGCCCCAGACCAGACGGGTAAACTAGATCCGATGAGAAAATGCACCTATTCCGCCGAGCGCGAGAAGATTGTTGCCGAAGCAATCTGCCCGGTCGCCACTGAGCTGAGACTGCTCGATGCCGCCGATCTCGTCTCGTTGTTGCGTTTCGAGTGCTACGGTAACCTGGCCGACCTGGTCTCCTCCGCGGCGGAGCTTTACTTCCTGCCCGGCACGATCAATTTTGGCGCAGGCGGCGACTATCGTCTCGACTGGGACACGGAGCCGGAAGTGACGCTCGACATGGAAATCCGCCCGCAGGGCGTTACGGTCTATGCGCGGCTCATGCTTCAGAAGGATACGGCCGGCGTGGAAGTCACCCACGTCGCCTTCAACGATCCGTCCGCGGACCCCGACGACAACACCGATTTCCTGCGCAGGAGCCTTGCCGAGGCGCGCTACGTGAAATCCGGGATGCCACCGGCGCAGCACGCCCATTGAGGGACAGACCAGGGGAAGCGGCCATGCCGAGGCGTGGCCGCTTTTTCGTCAGGTGATGTAACCGAGGCGGATCGCCTTCGCGATGGCCTGGATGCGGTTCACCGCGTCAAGCTTGGTGGTGGCCGTGCCGAGATAGGCGTTCACCGTATGCACGGAAAGCCCCATCTTCTCGGCGATCGCCTCCGAGATACAGCCGTCGCCGGCCATCTGCAGGCAGGCGATCTCTCGCTCGCTCAGCGCTTCGGCCGGGGCCAGCTTCTTCTCTTCGCATGCCAGCATGTCGATCAGCACCTGGCAGCTCTTCATGTGCATGTCGATGATGAGGTCGCTGGACGGCGCGATGAACGTGCCCATGAAGAGCACGTAACCGTTGCCATGCGCGCCGAGGCGCACCGGAAACGCCATGCCCGACCACGGCAGAAGCCGGGGCGGAAGGCGCGTGGTGAAGGTTTCCACACTCGATTCGGCGAACTGGTTGTCGCCGACGCCGTCCCAGATCAGCGGCAGCATGGAGGCTTCGAGATGCTCCAGCATCACCGCCCCGTAGGCGTCCAGAAGCTCGCGGCCATGGCCGTCGGCGTCGTGGGCGAGGTTATGCAGCGAAAGCGCGAGCTTGCGGGCGGACGGCAGGCCATGGCCGCCGAGGCGGAGCACCGCGAAGTACCCGGCGCCGAGAATCGTCTGCATCACCTGCAGGCGGGAGACGAAATCGGACGCCGTAGCGGCCTTCGGAGGCCGGGCGAGGCGGATTTCCGCCTCGATGCCGGCGGGAGGAGAAAGCTGAATGCCCATGCCCATCTCCCTCAGACCAGATTGTTTCGAACGGCCCAGGCGATCGCCTCGGACCGCGTCTTCGTCGCGGTCTTGCGCATCACGCTGGTGATGTAATTGTTGATCGTATTGCGCGAGATGCCGAGGATGACGGCGATCTCGTCGCTCGTCTTGCCTTCGGCGATCCAGTAGAGGCATTCCACTTCGCGCTCGGTCAGCTCCATCTCGCGATCCTGCCGGAGGAACGCGCCCTGGCAGCAGACGCTGGCGAAATAGCCGGTCATCACCCCGACATCGCGCAGCTTGCTCTGGGAGAGGATGAAATGCTCCGGGAAGAGCAGCAGCAGCGACATGCGCACCCGGCCGACATGGAAGGCGATGGTGCAATATTCGCGGCTGATGCCCTTCGGCACCGCGATATCGTCGGCAAGATGACTGAAGCATGGTTTCAGGAGCGTCAGGCACTTGTCCAGCTCGCTCATGCGGGACTGGCCGGCGAGGATAGCGCCGGCAATAGCGCGCACCATGTCGAAGGGCCAGTCTGAGGCGATGACGCTTTCGAGGCCGGCCTCCGGCATGACGTCGTGGCGAAGAAGGAGGAAATGCGAGGCGCTGACGTAGTCGGTCAAGGCCCTCAGCCCCGGGGAGAGACCGGCGTGGCCGGTACAGCGCCCGAGGTGTTGAACTAACAACGCACGCGCACTCTTACGCTCACCCGCTTCGGCAGAGAATCCATAGGATTCCCAGGCCGCAGCATCCGACCGGATCGTTTCCATGATAGCCCCCTGTTCCGATTCCGAACGGAGATTCCGTCTCCTTCCCAACAGGCATTCGGAACAGTCCGAACCCCTTGCCGGTCAGGCCGCATCGACGGGAATCACCAAGCGAATCAGTAACTAAAGTGTACATCTCCTTTCGCTAAAAACCATCGCCCCCTTCTCGGGATTTACTTTTGCCGGCAACTATGAATCGCCATTCGTCAAGTGATTTGCCTTGGGGCGCGGCACATCGACCTTCTGGACAACTTTCGTTTAAGTAATTGTTAACCATGCAATATTTGAAGGAATTCCGGGCGGGCGGATAAAGAAGGCATGCCTAATGCGTGCGGGAATTGCATGCAACACCTCCCGTTTCGCAACCGTAGGGGCGATAAACTTTTTTCGAAGATCACGCGCCCGTGAAGAGCCACACGGGAAGGTTCGGCCCGACTGCAACGGAAATGTTGCAATGAGGCTGAACAAGCGTTGCTGAAAAGCGACAGCGAGACTTCAAAAAACGGCGACGCCTTGATTTACGCGCAATAAAAAACGCGGCCGTTTCCGGCCGCGTCATTTCTGTTTTTGCTGGCGGAGCCGTCAGGCGGCTTCCCTCTCGACGGCCCATTTGCGCAGGATCTTGGCGGCGCGTTCCTCGCTGATCTCGACCATGCGGCCGAGGCGACGTTCCGGGCCTTCCTTGACGCGGCGGTTGAAGGAACCGTCGCCGTCATCGCCGGCATTGAGCAGGTCGTCCGTGCTGTCGAAGCCGAAGTCGGCACCGAAGCCGTCCATGAGGGTGGCGCCGGGGCCGCCGATGCCGCTTGCCGGCGAGAAGTCGGGCAGTTCGAGACCTGCCGCGCCGCTGTCCAGCGCGCCGGCCGAGGCGCCGCCGCCGGTGACGGAACGGACCGCCGGGCGCAGGCCGAACCAGACCACGAGGAAGGCGACACCGACGAAAGCGAGCGCATTGATGATGCCGCCGAGATTGCGTGTCAGTACTTCCAGGATGCCCGGGCCGGGCACGGCTTCGTCGAGAAGCTGGTGATCAAGGAATTCCATGGCGGTGATCGTCACCACGTCGCCGCGATCGGTGTTGAGGCCGGCGGCGGACGAGACGATCTTCTGCATGTCGGCGATATAGGCGTCGATCTTCGCCTGGTCCGCCGGCTCGCCGACCATGGCCGCGACGCGAGCGCGGTTGACCACCACGGCGACCGACAGCTTCTCCACGGCGACACCGTTGCGGACGGTCGCGACCGTCTTGCTGTTGATCTCGTAGTTGGTCTGCTCTTCCTTCTTGTCCGCCTCGTCCTTGGACTGCGGGCCGTCGCCGTTACCTTCCGGGCCGCCCTGCGGAATGTTCTGCTCGACGGTCGCGGCCTTGTTCGTCGCCTGCTGGCTGGACTTTTGGCTTTCACGCGTCACGCGGATGGAGCGCTCGACGCGCGATTCCGGATCGTAGACCGTTTCCTGGATCTGCTGCGTATCGGTATTGAGCGAGGCGGTAACGCTGGCGCGGAAATTGTCCATGCCGAGGAAGGGCGCAAGCGCCTTTTCGATATTGCGCTCGATCTCGCTCTGGACGGTCTGGACCGCCGTCAGCGAGCGATTGACCGCGCCGTTCTCCGGGTCGTCGCCGGAAGCGAGAAGCTGGCCGGCGGAATCGAGAATGGTGACACCGTCGACTTCGAGGCCCGGCACGGAGGCCGCGACGAGGTGGCGGATGGCGGCGGCCGATTCACGACCGGCCTGCGCGCTGGCGCGGATCATGACGGAGGCGGTCGGCACCTGGTCGGCTTTGCGGAAATTGCCGCGCTCGGGCATCACGATATGGACGCGGGCGGCGGCGATGCCACTGATCTGCTGGATGGTGCGGGCGATCTCGCCTTCGAGGGCGCGCACACGCGTCACTTCCTGCATGAAGGAGGTCAGGCCAAGGGAGCCGACCTTGTCGAAGAGTTCATAGCCGGCATTGGCGCTGCTCGGCAGGCCGCGCTCGGCGAGATAGAGCCGCGCCTTGCCGGTCTGGCCGACAGGGACCTCGATGCTTGCACCGTCCGTTCCGGTGTTGAAATCGATATTGGCCTCGGCAAGCGCTAGGCTGATCTGGTTCACGTCGGTCTTTTCAAGGCCGACATAAAGCGTCTCGTAGGCGGGCTTGTTCACGAGGATCCCGGCGGTAAGCACGAGACCGATCGACACGACGGCGGCTCCCGCCAGCATCGCGAGTTTCGCCTGCCCCAGCGAAGCCAGGTTCTTGTAGACTTTCGTCAACTGTTCCAACAGATTCATTCTGTTCCCGCACGGACTAGTCGCCTGTCCACCGGACTAGCATGCCGGCGCTCCCAGACGCATTTTCAATCTCGTGGGACGGGACCGGCACATTTCCGCACGCGCCGACCTGCCCCATGGAATACGCGGACCTAACTGATCCGGCCTGGAAACTAGACCGTGAAACTTGCGCGAGCATGTCGTGGCGCAGCTTTGCCCGCGGCGCAAAACGCAAGACGGCGCCGGTAAGGCGCCGTCGAAAGGAACGGGGTTTCCCGGAGGAAACCGCTCAGAAGAACTCGAAATCGCCGGCAGCCTTGCCGAGCGGCTGGGAATGGCCATGGCGCAAGCCGTTGCTCAGCGCCTTCTGCATGTCGGCAAGCTTCACGAGGTTCAGCGCCGTCGTGACGTCGACGACCCAGCCGTCGGGAATACCGCCGGTGATGGTGTCGATGAATTCGGCAAGCCCGCGCGTCTTCTGGACGGCAAGGTCGATCCCCTGCAGCACCATCATGCGCTCGCCGGCGTCATTTGCGCCTTCGTTCTGGATGGCCGCAAGCTGCGGCTCGATGCGCTCGATGAGATAGGCGACGTCGTGCAACTCGGACACGATCCGCATCAGGACATCCGGAAGGGCTTCTTCCATGGCGGTCGCGGCACTCTGATACTCGGCTTGCATGGATTACCCTTTTCTGTACGAGCCGGCGAAAACCGGCAACGCAATACACTTCGTACTTTCGTTTCCGCGCAGCGGGACCGCCGCTCAGAAGAATTCGATCGAGCTTTCGACGGGCTTGACGACGGGAGCGGGCCGCTGCTCCAGCGCAACCGTCTTCTGCGTCTCGACGCCGGTCAGGGCATATTGCCGGGCACGGCCGCTCGACGGCCAGTATTCCAGCTTGCGCCCGTGCTCGCCGCCCGTGCTCTCGCCCACGACCTTGATGCCTTCGTCCATCAGGAACTGGCGGGCGAAGAGCGCATTCTGCTCGCCGACATTGGAGAAGCGGGCGATCGTGCGCGCACCGCCGAAGATCTTCGCCTCCAGCCGGTCCCGCCGCGCGCCCTGCTTCAGGAGGCCGTTGATCAGCAGTTCCATCAGGTGCACGCCGTAGCGTGTGGCGTCCCCGCCCGAGGCCAGGGCCTCGGCCGAGCCGGGCAGCAGGAAGTGGTTCATGCCCCCGACGCCAATGACCGGGTCGCGCATGCAGGCGGCCACGCACGAGCCGAGAATGGTGGTGAGCACCACATTCGGATCGTTGAGGACCTTGTATTCGCCCTGAATGACATGGACGCGGCGCGTCCCGGCGTCTGTTATCATTTCAATGCCCCGAACACGGCTTCGATAGCCGCCTTCATCTTCTCGATGGTGAAGGGCTTGGCGAGAACATTGTTCGCACCCAGCGCCGCCGCCTTCTGCACGAGGGCACGGTCGCCCTGCGCGGTCAGGATGATGAAAGCCGCCTTCTTGGTGTTCGGATTGGACCGAACCGCCTGAAGGAACTCGATGCCGTCCATCTTCGGCATGTTGAAGTCGGAGATGACGAGGTGGTGCGGCTGCTGGGCCATGATGGCCATGCCCTGCGCGCCGTCACCGGCCGCGGTGATCTGCTTGAAACCGAGCTGCTGGAGGGCATCACCCAAAAGCAGGCGGCTCGTCACCTGGTCGTCAACGATGAGTACTTTGATTTTTTCAGCGATAGACATTATTCGCTCCCTTCTCTACGGGCCGCAGTGATCTTCAGGATTTCCTCCCCTATGGAGGAGAGCGGAAACTGGTGTTCCACGGCACCCAGTTCGAAAGCCACTCTGGGCATTCCATATACGACGCAGGTCTTTTCGTTCTGGCCGATGGTACGCGCCCCTGCATGGCGCATCTTCAACAAACCCGCCGCCCCGTCCCGGCCCATGCCGGTCAGGATGACGCCGACGGCATTGCGGCCGGCGAGCTCTGCCACCGAATCGAACAGCACATCCACCGAAGGGCGGTGACCGTTGACCGGATCGCGTTCCACCAGCCGGCAGCAGGGCGCATGCGGGTTGGTGATCTGAAGGTGACGGTCGCCGCCGGGCGCAAGATAGATCTTGCCGATCTCGAGACGCGCGCCATCCGTCGCTTCCTGTACCACCGGCGCGCAGAGGCGGTTCAGCCGCTCGGCGAAGCTCTTGGTGAAGGTCGGCGGCATATGCTGCGTGATGACGGTTGGCGGGCAGTTGACCGGGAATTTCTGCAGGACCGCGATCAGCGCTTCCACGCCGCCCGTCGAGGAGCCGATGGCGACGACGCGGCGGCCGGGCCGATAGCCGGCGGCCGGGTTGACGTTCGAGGCGGCGGGCGCAAGCGGCGGCGGCTCTGCGTGGAAACGGCGCTGCGAGCGGGCGGCAGCCTTCACCTTCTCGGCAAGGTCGCCGAAGGGACGGGCATCGCCCGGCTGCGGCTTGCCAACGCAATCGAAGGCGCCGATCTCCAGCGCCATCAGCGAGGCTTCCGCGCCGCGATGGGTGAGCGTGGAGACCATGATGACCGGCATCGGCCGGAGCTTCATGATCTTGTCGAGGAATTCGAGCCCGTTCATGTTCGGCATCTCGATATCCAGCGTCACGACGTCCGGATTGAGCTGCTTGATCGCGTTGCGGGCTTCCATGGCGTCGCCGGCCTGGCCGATGACGTTCACATCGGGATCGGCGTTGAGCACGGCCGTGATCAGGCCGCGCATGGTCGGCGAATCGTCGACGACGAGGACACGCGCTGGTGCCATTATGCGCCCCTCCTGTACTTGCCGGTGTAACGGTAGGTGGTGATGCCGATATTGTCGAACTGGTTCTTCGCCTCGCCCGAGACACGCTCGGAATGGCCGATATAGAGGTGGCCGTTGTCACCCAGCATGCCAGCGAAGCGCGACCAGATCTTCATCTGCGTCGGCTCATCGAAATAGATGACGACGTTGCGGCAGAAGATCACGTCAAACGGACCCTTGAACGGCCACTGCGCCATCAGGTTCAGCTCGTTGAAGGTGATGAGCCGCTTCACCCGGTCGTCGACCTGCCACTTCTGCCGGCCGCCCGCATCCACCTCGCGGAAGAACTGCTTGCGCATGGCGGGGTTCACCGTTTCCAGCGCATTGGCGTCATAGGCGCCGGCCCTGGCGATGGCGAGGATCTTCGGGTCGATGTCCGTCGCGAGGATGCGGAAGTCGTAGTCGGCGATATTCGGCATCAGCGACAGCACCGTCAGCGCAATCGAGTAGGGCTCCTGCCCGTCCGAACAGGCCGCCGACCAGATGCGCACGCGGCCGCCGTTGCGGGCGCGGGCGAGCAGCTCCGGCAGGACGTCGCTCTTCAGATGGTCGAAGTGATGGTTCTCGCGGAAGAAGCGCGTGAAGTTCGTAGTCAGGTGCGACAGCATCTCCTTGCGCGCCGAAGCGCCGGCCGGCGAGGAGACGAGCGCGCAATATTCCCGGAAGCCCTTGAGGCCGAGCTGGCGGATATGCTTCGACAGGCGCGAATAGACCAGCGAAGCCTTGGTCTCGTTGAGATAGATGCCTGCATCCGCATAGATCATGGCCGCGATCTCGGACAGATCCTTGCGCGTCAGCGGATACTCGCCGCTCGCGAGGCATTCGTCCGGCGATTGCCGTGTATCGATGGCCGAAGAATAGGTCATGCGGCTTCGCTTTCGGTATGCGGGAACAGGGATTCGAGCTCGAGAAGACAGATCATGCGGCGCTCGATGGCGAGGATGCCGCGGGCATAGGCCTTGGTCGCCTCGTTGGCGACGTCAGGCGTCGGCTGCATGTTCTCGTCGGTCACGGTCAGGATGTCGGATACCGCATCGACCAGCAGGCCCACCACCTTCGGCCCGACCTGGGCAACGATGATGACGTGGCGCACGGTCGGCTCCACGGGCTTCATGCCGAGGCGCAGCGACATGTCGACGATCGGCAGGACGACGCCGCGCAGGTTGATCACGCCCAACACGTAGGAAGGCGCGTGCGGCATCGGCGTCGCCGGGGTCCATCCACGGATCTCCCGGACCGACATGATGTTCACGCAGAACTCCTGATCGCCGATCCTGAAGGCGATCAGTTCGCGTCCGTGGGTGAGATTCTTGACCGCGTTCGTCATGGGCTATCAACCGGTGGCAGCGAGCGAGATGTCTTGTTTCAGGGACTGGCCGCGCGAAGCGGCGACAACCGCATCGACGTCCAGGATGAGAGCGACGCGACCGTCACCGAGAATGGTGGCGGCGGCGATGCCCGGCACGTGGGTGTAGTTCGCCTCGAGGCTCTTGATGACGACCTGGCGCTGGCCCTGGATCGCATCGACCATGAGGGCGCGCTGGCCGCCGCCTTCCGATTCCACGAGAAGCGCGACGCCCTCGATGGGATTTGCCTGCGTGGCGCGGAAGTTGAGAATCCGGCCGACATCCACCAGCGGGCAGAACGAGTTGCGGATCGAGATGAGCCGCTGCGATGCGCCGAAGGAATGGATGGCGGAGGCTTCCGGCTGCAGCGTCTCGACGATGGCCGTCAGCGGCACGACGAGCGTCTGGCCGGCGACCGTGACCACCATGCCGTCGAGGACGGCGAGCGTCAGCGGCAGGCTCATGGTGAAGACGGAGCCCTGCCCCGGCTTGGACGAGATCGAGATGCGGCCGCCGAGCGCCTGGATCGAGCGCTTGACGACGTCCATGCCGACGCCGCGGCCGGACAGGTCCGAGACCTTGTCGGCGGTGGAGAAACCGGCGTGGAAGATCAGGTTGTCGATTTCCTCGTCCGACAGGTTCGCATCGGCCGCGATCAGGTCATTGTCGATGGCCTTCTGGCGCACCTTCTCGCGGTTGATGCCGGCGCCGTCGTCGGCCAGCTCGATGACGATGCGGCCCGAACGGTGCTTTGCCGTGAGGCGGACGGTGCCTTCCGGGTTCTTGCCGAGGGCTTCGCGCTTCTCCGGCATTTCGAGGCCGTGGTCGACCGCGTTGCGGATCATGTGCGTCAGCGGCTCGGCGAGCTTGTCGATGACGGTCTTGTCGACTTCGGTGTTCTCACCTTCCGTGATGAGGCGAACCGACTTGCCGGTGATGTCGGCGATTTCGCGGACAGTGCGGGCCATGCGCTGGAAGACCGGCTTCACCGGCTGCGCGCGGATCGCCATCACCGAGTCCTGGATCTCGCGGGTGAGCTGCTGCAGCTCCTCCAGACCCATATTGATGGAGGACGTGCCGTTGTTGTCGTTCTCCACAACGCTCTGCGAAAGCATCGCCTGGTTGATGACGAGCTCGCCGACGAGGTTGATCAGGCGGTCGACGCGATCGAGATCGACGCGGATCGTCTGGCCTGCGGCAGCAGCCTGGTTCGCCTGCGCGGCGCTGGCGGCCGAAGCGGCGGCAGCAGCCTTATTCTCGGCGGCGCGGCTTGCGACCTGCGCGACCTTGGTGGCGGTTTCGGCGGCGGCGACGGCAGCCGCGGCATCACTTTCGATGATGGCCGGTTCGTCGGCGGCAGCGGCGCCACCGTCGTCGAGCATGGAAAGGTCGAAGGGAACAGGCTGCATCGGCAGCTCTTCGTCACCGCTCGCCTCACTGACGACGTCTTCCTCGATGGTCTGGATATCGAGGTCGCAATCCCATTCCGCGAATTCGAAGACGGAGCGCACGCCGTCCTCGCCCTTTTCGGTCGTTACCGAGATTTTCCAGGAGAAATAGGCTTCCTCCGGGTTCATCTTGTCGAGCGTCGGCAGGGCATCCATGTCGCAATAGACGCTCATCTCGCCGAGGCGGGAAACGTCGCGCAGCAGGAGGACGGCTTCGTTGCCCTTGGCGTAGAGGTCTTTCTTCGGCTTGAACGAGACCTGGACGGTCGGCACGTAGTGGTCGGCGCCCTCCTCGTCGAAATCCCCGAAGGAGAACGGGATCGGCTGGAAGCCTTCGTCGTTGACCGCCGGCTTCTCGACGACCGGTGCAGGCGCGGCCGCCTTGGGGGCAGCGGCAACCGGCTTCGGCGCGGGCGCCTCGGCGGCAGCGGGAACCTCGCCGTGGGCCAGCGCCTCGAGTTCCCGGATCAGGGTGCGGCTGCGCGCCTCGTCGACGCTGCCGCCGTCACGGGCCGCGTTGGTCAGGTCCGCCAGAACGTCGGCGGACTTGAGCATGACCTTCAGGACGTCCTGGGTGGGCTCCAGCTTGTTGGATCGAACGCAATCCAGTGTCGTCTCGAACACGTGGGCGAAGGAGACGAGGTCATCGAGGCCGAATGCGCCGGCACCGCCCTTGATCGAGTGGACGGCACGGAACACGGCGTTGACCGTCTCCGGGTCGCGATCCCCGTCATTCAACTTCAAGAGACCGGATTCCAGTTCCGCGAGCTGCTCCTCGCACTCCTGGAAGAAGATCTCTTTGATTTCGTTCATATCCATCGGGAAAATCCTGGACTGGAGGATTAGGCGGTTACGCGCTCGATTGCATCGATCAGCTTGGTCGGGTCGAAGGGCTTTACGATCCAGCCCGTCGCACCGGCCTGGCGGGCGCGGTTCTTCTTCTCGGCATCGCTCTCGGTGGTCAGAACGAGGATCGGGATCGCCCGGTACTTCTCGTTGCGGCGCACGCCTTCGATGAAGCCGAAGCCGTCGAGGCGCGGCATGTTGATGTCGGTGACGATGACGTCAGGGTTCGCGTTTTCGAGGACTTCGAGGCCCTCTACGCCGTCTTCCGCCTGAATGGTCTCGAAGCCTGCATTATTGAGAGTGACCAGAAGCATGTTCCGGATCGTCCGGGAATCATCCACGGTCAGGACTTTTTTCTTCATTGCGTAGCCTCCTGTGCCAGCAAGTGATCAATATTCACGCCGATAAGTTGCATTGTCTTCATGAAAGGGTCGGACACCTTGGTGAAGGTGAAGGGCTGCTTGTCCTCTTCCCAGCTCTTGGCGCCGGCCATCAGCACCTGGGCGCAGAGCGCGCCTACCCGCTCGACCGCCGAGGCGTCGATTGTCAGCGGATTGCCCTTGAGGCCCATGAGCTGGGTATGCAGCGCCGTCGCCTCGTTGAGATCGAGGACGGGGGCAAGGCTTAGACTTTTCTGAGCGGCTTTCTTGCTCGCCATTATCGCGTTCCTTGTCTGAAGCAGTGACTGCGTCTTTCCGAATGCGTTGCTCCGCCATTCGGTGCCGGCGGCAGGCCTTCTTCGGAAAGCCGGCTGCGCGCCGTGGAAAACCAGTGCCGGGGTTGGCTTGCCGTCATCTCAGCCTCCGAAGCCGACGGCGCGCGCCGTCAGGAAATCGAGGGGAGAGGACGATGTTTCGCCTGCCGGCATCGTCGCGCGCGGCTCCGCCTGCGCGGGGCGAGCCGGGCGGCGAAGGTCGCGCTGCGACGAAACGTGGAATTCGCGGATCGTGCGGCCGAGTTCGAGGATGACGGTGTGGAGGTCGCCGCCCGCATTGCCGAAGCGACCGGCCTCCGCGGCGTCGGCTTCCAGCATGCGGCCGGCGCGACCGATCTCGGCCGAAACACCGTTCAGCCCATCCGCATCGACGGCGCTTTCGCGCGCGATGCCGGTGATGGCCTCATTGATGTCCTCGACCTGGCGCACGATGTTGCCGATGGCGTCCTGCGTGCGATGGACGTGCTCGACGCCGGCCTCGACCTGCGCCTTCGTGCCCGTGACGAGCTGCTTGATCTCGCGCGCGGCGTCGGCCGAGCGCTGGGCGAGCGCGCGCACTTCCTGCGCGACGACGGCAAAGCCTCGGCCGCTGTCGCCGGCGCGGGCAGCCTCGATGCCGGCATTGAGCGCCAGCAGGTTGGTCTGGAAGGCGATCTCGTCGATGACGCCGATGATCTGGCCGATCTTCTCGGCCGAAGCCTCGATATCCGCCATGGCCGACATCGCTTCACCGACGATGTTGCCGCTGAGCGCGACGGAGGCCTGCGTGGAGGCGGCAGCGGCCTGGGCCTTGCGGGTCTCGCCCAGCGTCTGGCGCACCCGCTCGACGATGGCGCCGAGGGCGTTGGCGGTCTCGATGAGGTTTGCCGACTGCTCGGAGGAACGGGCGGAGAGCGCATTTGCGCCTGAAGCCAGCGTGCCGACGAGACGGTCGGATTCGCTGGCGCGGTCAGCGGCCGCGGCAAGACGGGACTGGATTTCGTCGAGCGCGCCGTTCAGCGTGTCGGCCATGTCGCGCCAGGCGTCGGGCATCTCGCCGGAAACGCGCTGCGAGAAATCGAGCTGCGAGAGGCCGCGGATCGCCTCACCGAAGACCCGGTCAAGCTCGGCGCGGTCCTCGCGGCGCTGTTCGCCGAGCGCGCGGGCATGGGCGTGGCGCAGCTCGTTGAAGCGCAGCGAGACGCCGATTTCCGCGTCGACCATGGCGGTGCGCAGGAAGGCGGAGACGAGCTCGGTCAGCTCCTTGCGGCGGGCCTTGCCGCCGCCGAGGATGGATTTCGGCCAATATTCCTCGATGAGGCCGGTGACGACCGTCTCAAGGACGACCGAATGACCGGCGATCCGCCAACGCGGATCGAGGCCCATCTGGCTTTCGCTGTCGGAGAGAACCTTGACCCGCTCGGCATAGAGGCCGTCGAAGCGCGCATCGGTCAGGACGCTCCAGTGGGAACTCTGGAGGTCGTGCAGACGGTCGACCTGGCGCTCGCTCTGGAAGTGGCGGGCAGCATCGGGAAAGGTCTGGAAACGCTGGAAGAGATCGCGAAGGGCCGTTTCGACATGCCGTTCGAGCGTCTGGCGATGGCGGCGCAGGATATCGCCGTCGGCGCTTTCCACCCCGGCAAAGCGCAAACGGTCGCGCAGGCTGGCTGCCTGTCCCGTTCGAGCCTGTTCTGCCGGCATTTCCTGCACCAATCCGCTCCCAAACCAACGATGCCCGGTTGCCCTGCGGGCGAACCGACTGAATTTCGCATGGATGGGGAGCTGGCCGAGCCGCACGCTGCCGCAAACGGCATGCGTGGCACTCCCGTCGATCCATGATCAAATTCGGTGAAACTCGAATACCGGCTCTGTTCCGGTACGGCGGTTCGGCATCATGCCTGGGTGAGAAACGGCGAGTTTCCCATTCCGACGTGTAGACCCATGTTTATGGTTAATTCCTTGCCTGAAGGTTAATAGTTCACACCTTGTTTATGACTTCGCTAAAATTAACACGACCCGACGTTGCGTAAGCCACGGGCAAGCCCGCGCGCGTAATCTTCAAGTCGTAAACTGACAATGATGTCAGAGGGAACAGGCAATGATTGTTCTGGGACTGGGCGCCACACTGATCGCTTCCGCAACGCTCGCAGCACTCTATCTTCTCATCGACATCGAGGCCGCGCGCACGAAAGCAAAGGCGCGGGTTTTCTAAAAGTCCCTCTTGCTTTCGCCAAATCGGCTGCCAGATTACATCCCGACGGAATGACACCGTCCAAGGGAGCACATCATGGGCATTGAAAGCATTCTGGTTTTCCTCATCGTCGGCGCAGTCGCCGGCTGGCTCGCCGGCCTCATCGTCTCGGGCTTCGGCTTCGGCCTCATCGGTAACATCGTCGTCGGCATCGTCGGCGCCTTCATCGCCGGCTATCTCTTCCCCGCCATCGGCGTCAGCCTCGGCAGCGGCATCGTCGCCGCCATCCTCCACTCCACCATCGGTGCCGTGATCCTGCTCGTGCTGATCAAGGTCATCAAGCGCGCCTGAGCGACAAGCGCCCTGCGTCTACCGGTCCAGGCCGCGCAGGGTGCGTATGCTCGACGGGGGCGGCTGCGTGCTGCTCCACGTCATGCCGTTCTTCTCGCAGACATAGACGCTTCGCGGCATCCAGTGGGTCCTGTCGCTGCGCGGCACCTCCACCTGCTGGGTGCAACGCGGCGCGTCCTTGTTGCTGTATTCCTCCGTGGCATCGGAGGGAACGACGCCGGGAAGATCCTTGAAAGCCTGCGCCCGCCCGGTGGAGGCGGACACAAGGATGGTAAGGAGCACGAGGGCGGTGCGTGTCTTCATCGTCTTTCCCGGTCGGAGCCGGCCTTTCGCAATCCACAAAGAGGTACCGCCGGCCGGCGACATGCGATATAGGCCTGCGGATATTCAGACAGCTTAGATGGGGTTTTTCATGGCAAGTGCAATCCGGTATCACGAAGGCGATATCCCGGCGGCGGATGCGGCCCGCTATACCGGCGCCATTGCCATCGACACCGAGACGCTCGGCCTCGTCCCGCGCCGGGACCGACTCTGCGTCGTGCAGCTCTCGCCGGGCGACGGCACCGCGGACGTCATCCGCATCGCCGCCGGCCAGAAGGAAGCCCCCAACCTTACCGCCATGCTGGAAGACCCGGCGCGCCAGAAGATCTTCCATTACGGCCGCTTCGATATCGCCGTGCTGTTCCACACCTTCGGTGTCACCACCACACCGGTCTTCTGCACCAAGATCGCCTCGCGCCTGACCCGCACCTATACCGACCGCCACGGCCTCAAGGACAATCTCAAGGAAATGCTCGAAGTCGACATTTCCAAGCAGCAACAGTCTTCCGACTGGGCGGCCGCGACGCTGTCGCCGGCACAGCTCGAATATGCCGCCTCGGACGTGCTCTATCTCCATGCGCTGCGCGACAAGCTCACCGCCCGCCTCCTGCGCGATGGCCGGGCAGAGCATGCGGATGCCTGCTTCGCCTTCCTGCCGACCCGCGCCAAGCTCGATCTGCTCGGCTGGGAGGAAACGGATATCTTCGCCCATAGCTGACCCCGCAAATCCGCGGGCGCAGGCTTAACGCCCGGTTAACGGCCTCGGCCTTATCCTCCAGTCTCCTGGAGGTTTGCCATGCTGACATCGCTGCAGAGCGCGCAGTCCACCGCCGCCATCTCGGCCATGCAGTCGATCGTCGAGACGATCGAGGATCGCCGCCGCGAAGAGGCGGAGAAGGCGAGCGGGCGCAAGAACGACGACATCCGCGAGCAGGCGCACCTGCAGTCGGACGACGCCGCGCGCCAGGCGAACACCCGCATCAACGAACATTTCTTCGGCAGCAACGCCCGCGGCGGCGATACGCTCGCCAAGGTGATCGCCCGTTTCAGCGATACGCTCGGCATCACCCAGCAGGATGGCGAATCCGCACGCGCCTTCGCCCAGCGCCTTTCCGACAAGATCACCCTCGTCGACAGCGTCGGACTTGCCGCCAAGGGCAGCACGCTCAATGTGAGCCTGCGCTCGCTCGGCACCACGCTTTCCTCCGTCAAGGAGGCGATGGCCGGCCCCTCCGACGATGCCGCCGCCAATCTCGTCGCACGCCTTGCGTTGGCGACGGGCGTGACGCAGGGCGAGGACGAGGCCGACTTCGAGCAGCGCCTTTCCGCCATGCTGACGCGCGAGCGCGGCGAACTTCCGGCGGATGTCGCGACGCTGGAGAGGAAATCCGGCCTCACCGATCTCGGCCTTACCGCGAGCGATATCATCGGCGCGATCCGAAACCCCTATGGCACCGAGGCTCAGCGCGTGAAGGACGCGCTGGCGGAGAAGGCTGAGGAGGAAAAGGCGCTCACGCCGGAAATGCGCAAGGTTCTCGCCCGTCTCGAGGACGCGGCGGACCCGAAATCCATCGAGGAACTGAAGCTCGACCGCACGAAACGGGATCCGACGCGCGTCGAGGATGCTGAAACGCGCAAGGAGCGCGAGGAAACCATCGGCAAGCTGGAGGCCGGCGAGAAGCTCGAGGACGTCGAGAAGCTTCAGGACGCCGTCGGCCACGCCAACGAAGACGCCGTGAAGGGCAAGGCCGACAGCCGGACGCCGACCGAGGCCATCGACACGATCCAGTTGCTCGCCGCCGGCGCGGAGGCGACCGAGGTTGACGAGAAGGCCCCCGCAAAGCCCGATCATGGCCTCTCCCCGCAAACGGAAACACCGGCCGAGAGCACGGGCGAAGCCGTCCGCAACCTCGATGCGGCGGGTGTGATCGAGCAAGAGGAACGGGAAGAGGCGAAGAAGGGTATCTTCGCGCTGCGTGTCGACGACAACGGGATTTACGACCTGATCACCCGCCAGCTCGTCGCCTAGGACCGGGACTCCGGTTTACGCCGCACGATACCGAGGCGGGCGATGACTTCCGGCGGGATACCATAGCGGCGGACCGCATCCTTCTGGCTGCGCAGACCGCACATCTCCCGCTGGATGAAGAAGGCCCAGACCTTGTCGGCCGCGTCGTCGAGCAGGTCTTCCCGCTCCCCCTCCCCGCAACCGGCTGCAAGACGTTCGGCCAGAACCGCCAGCGCCTTCTCGACCTTCAGCCCATGCCGGCCGAGCGCATCTGCCCGTTCGGACATCAGCTCGTATTCGAGGATATTGAGGCCCGTTTCCTTGGTGAAGGAAGGGGCAAGCGCCTGCGGCGGGCGAACCGTCATCTCTCGTCTCCAGTCAGGAGACTCAAGATGGCGCGGCGCGGGCCGGGTTGCAAGGGATCAGGCCGCGCGGGCGCGCACCGCATCGAAGGTCCAGTCGACGAGAAGCTCGCCATCGCGCCAGACGGGCTGCAGGAGATTCCGCCGACCCGCGAGCTGGTCGACACGCGCCGCTTCAAGGCCCACATAGCCCTCGACCACCGCCTGCCGGCCGGCCTTCGAGGCCTTGAGGTTCATGGTCGCCGGGCGCTTGTAGACGTCGTGCCAGTTCCCTTCCATGTCCTGCCGGGCATTGGCCTTCATGGCGAAGGAATAGGTGTCGCGGTTGACGCGCTGAAGAAGCCCCGCGCCCATGCCGAAGGCGATGTTTTCCGCCGAGAAGCCGAAGGCTTCCATACGGCCGAGGATGAGGCCGATATCGGCGGGCGAGATGCCGTCGCCCTGGATGACACGCACGCTGTTATCGAGCACCTTGTAGCCCTTGGCATTGAGATGCGTGCCGAAGGCATAGGCGAGCTGGCGCACAACCTGCACCGGCGTTTCCACCGGATCGCCGCTGTCCGGGCGCACGACCAGCGTGCCGCCGGCCGCCTGCACGCGCTCCTTGAGCTGTTTGCCCCAGATTTCCGCGACGGCATTGTTGATGTCGTAGCTGTCCGACACCACGGCATAGAGGCCCTTGCTGCCGAATTTGTCGACCATGTTGCCGTAGGCCTCCGCCTCGCGGTCCTGCCCCCAGGCGGTCATGGTCGAATGCTCGGAGGCGGGAATGGAGAAGCCGGCCATCTCGGCACCGTAGTAGCGGCGGGCATAGAGCACCGCGCTCACCGTGTCGGTGCCCATGAAATTGACGAGATGCGCCACCCCACCGATGCCCGCCTGCTCGAAACTCGTGGTTCCGCGTGCGCCGAAATCGTGCAGGCGGAAGGGCAGCACGGCGGCCGGGTCGTCGCAGGTCTTTTCCAGGATCGGCTGGATAACCTGCTTCACCTTGCGCGAATTGGAGGCGACCGTGCTCGGATACCAGATGGCGCGCAGGAAGGCCGTCTCGATATAGGATGTGAGCCAGAAGCAGGCCGGATCCGTATTGACCACCTGCGCCACCGGCACGCCGCGGCGCACCATCGTGCCCTCCGGCAACGCCTCGATGAGCAGCGGCAGGAAGCCGCCATGCCTGTTGACGATATGGGTCCAGCCCTCGCGGTTGAACGGCAGGCCATGCGCCGTGACGATGGCCTCGGCCTCGTCCACGTCCCGCATCGTCACCGGTTTCGACAGATATTCCTTCAGGAACATCTGGAGCCCAAAGAACAGCACTTCCGGATGATCGGAATGGCCGCGCGCCTCGACATAGGAGGAGATCGCCCGCGTTTCCGGCGGATATTGCAGGTAGTGGCTGAACTTGTAGCTGTCGGTGTTGAGGATGAGGTTGGTGAGGTTCATCGAAGGGTCTCCGCCGCATCCGCGGTCCGCAAATCCCCGGCGGCCGACAGTGCCGGCAAGATTTACGCGAGCCGAGCATAAGGGGCAAGGCCGTGGCGGCGGGGAAATTGCGCGCGGAATGTTGCACCTGCGAAGCGCCCGCCGCGACGTTAGCGTTTCATTAACCATAAAATGCCAATTGTAACGAAGAGTAGTTGTTCGGAGTTTCGGGGCGTCCCGTCCGGCCACAGTCAGCGGTTCAGTGTTTCGCCGGCCCCGCCGCCGCCTCCCCGCATGAAATGCCCGGTTTTCCGGGCCGAAAGCACTTCATCTCGCAGCGTCGCGCATGATGCGCCATCCGACGAACGATGGTACATTCATTCGCAGGCCTGGGATGCGGACCGCATCGGCAAGGACGGACAGGAGGCATCATGCTGCCGCGCGTGGCACCGACGACAGGGGTATCGCAGCCCTCCCCCGCCCTGCAGGCGGGTGCGCCGGCCGACGCCGCCGCCACGCCGCAGGCCTCCGCCGCCACTCTCGCCAATCTCAGGGCCGAGGTGCTGCTGCGCCTGCTCGAAACCATGCTCAAGCACATGCCGCGCACGGCGGAGCCGAGCCCAGGCCGGGATCTTCTGGAAACGCTGCTGGCCGCGCTGAAGGCGATGCCCGACAGCGAGGGCGGAAACGCCCGCAAGCTTGCCGACATCATCGCACGACTGCCGCCGGAGCTTCGCCCGAGCGTGGAAAAACTGATCGGCACCGTGCTTTCAGCCATGCCGACACGCAGCCTCGTGGAGATCGTGCGCAATCCGAACGGGCCGGAGGCGCAAAAACTGGCCAACCTGCTTGCGACGAGCCTTCAGCCCGGCGACCTTTCCGGTACGGAGCGCCAGCAGAAGCCTGTCGGCCTGACCGCCCAGCAACTCGCCGCCGTCGGCCGCCACGGTCCGCAGCAGGCGGCGCAGGTGGTTGGCGACGCCCGCGCGCTCCAGACGGCGCTGAAGCGCATTTTCGATCTCGAAGGCAGCAGCAAGCCGCGCCCCGTGGCCGGCCAGACATCCGCGCCATCGGGCGAGGCGGAACACATCCTTTCCAATTCCGGGAACACCGCGGCGCGGGCAGAATCCCGCCTGCCAAACCCGGCCGCCAGGACAACCGACCAGCGGCCAGTCGATGCGGCCCAATCGGTGATCCGACACCAGGATGGCGCGGAAGACACGCAAGCGGCATCCCCCACACTGAAACGGGAAGAGGTTCCGGCCAGGGCGCAGATTTCCAACGCGGCGGGACAAGCGCTTGCCCGCAGCGTGCTACAGGCCGTCGCCCGTGACGCGCCCCCCGCCCAGCTCATGCAGGCGGTGGCGCACCTGATGGAAAACCTTTCGCCGGAGGAGGCGAACTTCATCCGAGCACTCCTCGAACACCCCTTCGATCCGGCGATCGAGCAGGAACTGGCCCAGATCGCCAGCGAGCACACAGAAGAGGCAGCAAGCAAGCCTCGCCCCAAAGCCGGCGAACCGGAAGCGGCGGCGCCGCAACCCTCCGCCGAACCGGACGAGGCAGCCTCCGCGCCGCAAGCCAGGGCGGCCGCCCAATCCATGGCGGTGGCCGACGTCCTGCCGGAGAGGCTACCCGCCGCAGCAATTCCCCGTGAGGGCGTTCCCCTCGCCTTCGTGCCCTACCTGCCGGCGGAAGAGGATATCGCCTGGCCGGAAAGCCGCGAGGCCGAACAAGACGATGCGCCCGGCGAGGACGACCCGGCCGGCGAAGAGGACGGCGAGGAGATGCAGGAGGACCCCGGCGGCGGGGAACCGGAGCCGGAAAGCCCCGACATGGCGCGCCGGCGCGAGAAGACGGCGGAGATGGTCGGCGTCATAGAGCCGGGCCTCGTCTTCTACCAGAAGCTCGGCGACTACTGGACCTGACCGATCCCCCAAAGAAAAAGCCCGCGGAGATCGCTCTCCGCGGGCTTCTTGTTTCGTAAGCGAAGGCTTACTCGGCGTTGTTGCGGTTCTTCAGAGCCGCGCCGAGGATGTCGCCGAGCGAAGCGCCCGAGTCGGACGAACCGAACTGTGCGACGGCTTCCTTCTCTTCGGCGATTTCCAGCGCCTTGATCGAAAGCTGGATCTTGCGATCCTTCTTCGAGAAGTTCAGGACGCGGGCGTCGACGGTCTGGCCGACCGAGAAACGCTCCGGACGCTGTTCGTCACGGTCACGCGACAGGTCGCCGCGACGGATGAACGCGGTGATGTCTTCGTGGTTGACGAGCTTCACTTCGATGCCGCCATCGTTGACCGCGATGACTTCAGCCGAAACGACGGCGTTCTTGCGCAGGTCGCCGGAAGCAGCAGCTTCACCGACCGAGTCACGGCCGAGCTGCTTGATGCCGAGCGAGATGCGCTCCTTGTCGACGTCCACATCCAGAACAACAGCCTTGACGACGTCGCCCTTGTTGAACTCTTCGATGACCTGCTCGCCCGGACGGTTCCAGTCGAGGTCCGACAGGTGAACCATGCCGTCCACGTCGCCGTCGAGGCCGATGAACAGGCCGAATTCGGTCTTGTTCTTGACTTCGCCTTCGACTTCCGTGCCAGCCGGGTGGCTGTGCGCGAAGGCCTGCCACGGGTTCTCGAGGGTCTGCTTGAGACCGAGCGAGATGCGGCGCTTCGTCGGGTCGACTTCGAGAACGACAACGTCGACTTCCTGGCTCGTGGACAGGATCTTGCCGGGATGTACGTTCTTCTTGGTCCAGGACATTTCGGAGATGTGGATCAGGCCTTCGATGCCCGGCTCCAGCTCGACGAACGCACCGTAGTCGGTGATGTTCGTGACGGTGCCGGAGATCTTCTTGCCGACCGGGTACTTCGTGCCGATGCCATCCCACGGATCCGACTCGAGCTGCTTCATGCCGAGCGAGATGCGGTGGGTTTCCTGGTTGATGCGGATGATCTGAACCTTGACCTGCTGGCCAATGGACAGGATCTCCGACGGATGGTTGACGCGGCGCCAGGCCATGTCGGTGACGTGCAGCAGGCCGTCGATGCCGCCGAGGTCAACGAACGCACCGTAATCGGTGATGTTCTTGACGACGCCGTCAACAACCTGGCCTTCTTCGAGGTTCTGAACGATTTCAGAACGCTGCTCGGCGCGCGACTCTTCCAGAACCGTGCGGCGCGAAACGACGATGTTGCCGCGGCGCTTGTCCATCTTGAGGATTTCGAAGGGCTGCGGGTTGTGCATGAGCGGCGTGACGTCGCGGATCGGACGGATGTCGACCTGCGAACGCGGCAGGAAGGCAACGGCGCCGTCGAGATCGACGGTGAAGCCACCCTTGACCTGGTTGAAGATGACGCCTTCGACGCGCTCGCCGGCTTCGAACTTGACTTCGAGCTTGGCCCAGCTTTCTTCGCGGCGAGCCTTTTCGCGCGAGAGAACAGCTTCACCAAGCGCGTTTTCGATGCGCTCGACGTAGACTTCGACTTCGTCGCCGACCTTCAGCGTGCCGTCCTTGGACTTGGCGCCGAATTCCTTCAGCGGAACGCGACCTTCAACCTTGAGGCCGACGTCGACGATGGCGACGTCCTTTTCGATCGCGGTAACGATGCCCTTGGCGACATAGCCTTCGGCGAGATCGTTAGCGGCGAAGGATTCCTGCAGAAGGGCTGCGAAATCTTCGCGCGTGGGGTTTGCTTGAGACATTGAAACTCCTGATGTGCCAAAGGCACGGGCGCCGGGGGTTAGCGTTGGTAATGAACGAGGCGCTATCCGCTGCCCTTGGGCAGCAAATCCGGCGCGGGGACAGGCCTTGTTCTTATGTTTCGCAACACCGGACGGAAAACCGCTTCCGCACTTTTCCTGGCGTTGCTAGCGCTTAAGCGCGGCGTCGATGAACGACTTTGCCGCGGAAAACGCGGCCTCTATACTCATTTCCGAGGTATCGAGCAAGTGCGCATCGTCAGCAGGCTTCAGTGGACTGTCCGCCCGGCCCATGTCGCGCTCGTCGCGGCGGCGAATATCGTCGAGGATCGTCCCATAATCGGCCACCCCGCCACCGGCAACGATCTCGTCGTGGCGGCGCTTCGCGCGCACTTCGGCTGAGGCCGTGACATAGAGCTTTACCGGCGCCTTGGGGCAGACGACCGTGCCGATATCGCGCCCGTCAAGCACCGTGCCCGGCTCGCGGGCGGCAAAACCCTGCTGCGCCTCGACCAGCGCCCGGCGCACCGAGGGCATGACAGCAATCTTCGAGGCCGCCTCGCCGATGGCGTGGGCCGACAGCACGGAGCGTTCGAGCCCACCGAGATCGAGGTTTTTCGCCACATCGGCCGCGACCGCCTCGTCATCGAGCGGCAGGCCACGATCCAACAGGGCCTTCGCCGTCGCCCGATAGGTCAGCCCCGTATCGAGGTGATGGAAGCCATACTCCTCCGCGATGCGGCGGGAGAGCGTGCCCTTGCCGGCGGCGGCAGGACCGTCGATGGCGATGGTGAAGGTCATCAGGCGGCCTTCGTATCGTGAAGCTCGATCCTCGCGCCGAGGCCGGTCATCAGGTCCATGAATTCGGGGAAGCTCGTCGCGATCATCGTGGCGTCGTCGACCGTGACGGGATTCTCCGAGACGAGGCCCATGACGAGGAAGCTCATGGCGATGCGGTGATCGAGATAGGTCGCGACGGCAGCGCCCGAGGCATTGCCGAGACCCTTGCCGTCCGGGCGGCCGCGCACGACAAGCGAGGCTTCGCCCTCGTCGCAATCGACGCCGTTGAGCTTGAGGCCATCGGCGACGGCCGAAAGACGGTCGCTTTCCTTGACGCGCAGTTCGTCGAGGCCGTTCATGACGGTCGTGCCTTCGGCGAAGGCGGCCGCGACAGCGAGGACCGGATATTCGTCAATCATCGACGGCGCGCGGTCTTCCGGCACCGTGACGCCCTTCAGCGCAGACGAGCACACGCGCAGGTCCGCCATGTCTTCGCCGCCGGCAAGGCGCGCATTCAGGATTTCGATGTCAGCGCCCATTTCCTGCAGCGTCAGGATGAGGCCGGTGCGCGTCGGGTTCATGAGCACGTTGAGAATGGTGACGTCGGAGCCCGGCACGAGTAGCGCCGCCACCAGCGGGAAGGCCGTCGAGGACGGGTCGCCAGGCACGTCGATGACCTGGCCCGTCAGCTTGCCGCGGCCTTCGAGACGAATGGTGCGTACGCCGTCGGCATCGGTATCGACCGTCAGGTTCGCGCCAAAACCCTGCAGCATCTTCTCGGTGTGGTCGCGCGTCATGATCGGCTCGATGACGGTCGTGATGCCGGGCGTGTTGAGACCGGCGAGCAGCACGGCGGACTTCACCTGCGCGGAGGCCATCGGCACACGATAGGTGATCGGCGTCGGCGTCTTTGGCCCACGCAATGTCACCGGAAGACGATCACCCTCAGCGGAGGTGACCTGCACGCCCATTTCGCGCAGCGGGTTCAGCACGCGGCCCATCGGGCGCTTGGTCAGCGAGGCATCGCCGATGAAGGTGGAATCGAAATCATAGACGCCGACGAGGCCCATGGTGAGGCGGCAGCCGGTGCCGGCATTGCCGAAATCGAGCGGCGCCTGCGGCGCGAGCAGCGCGCCGTTGCCGACACCGTTGATGATCCAGGTATCGCCTTCCTTGCGGATTTTGGCGCCCATGGCCTGCATGGCCTTGCCCGTGTTGATGACGTCCTCGCCCTCGAGTAGGCCCGTAATGCGCGTCTCGCCGCTGGCAAGGCCGCCGAACATGAAGGAACGGTGCGAAATCGACTTGTCGCCGGGAATGCGGACGGTTCCGGAAAGGCCGGAGGATTTGCGGGCGGTTGCGGGCCGTGCGATGGCGCCGTGCGACATGGGCGTCTTCCTTGTAATTCCACGGTTCCCCGGCGGGATCGCCCGGGAAAGTGCGGGCTTGCTATCACAAACGATTTAAAGCGTCATCATCCTGCCCGAAAACATTCGGCAGAAAGACCGTCGCCGTGTCCCGCGAAGTTTGGCTTTGACAGGATTGCGCAAGACCATTATGGGGACCGGCTAATCATTTTCCCCTTCAACGCGCCGGAAACACCGGCCCCGCCGGCAAGAAAAACGGCACCTGAGAGGCTTTGACAGTGGCAAAACCGGAACTCGGCACCAAACGCATCGACCCGGAAACGGGCAAGAAGTTCTACGACCTGAACCGCGACCCGATCGTCTCGCCCTACACGGGCAAGACCTATCCCCTCTCCTTCTTCGAGGAAACCTCGGCCGCGGCCGTTCTTGAGAAGGAAGAGGAAGAAGACGCAAACGAAGTCGATACCGAGAACACGGAAGTCGAACTCGTCTCGCTCGAGGACGCCGACGAGGATGCGGCAGGTGGCGACGATCTGCCGGATCTCGGCGACGACGACGTCGAGATCGACGGCGACGACGACGACACGTTCCTTGAACAGGACGAAGACGACGACGATGACGACATGAGCGACCTCATCGGCGTCACCGGCGACGAAGACGAAGCTTAAGACCTTGATAATCCGGCCGGTTTCAAAAAAATCGGTCGGATTTCATTTTTCGGCTTGCCATCTCCGAAGCCCGGAAGTAATAAGCCGCCACACCCGAACGGCAACGCCGCTTCGGTTCCCGGAAACCGGCTCTGCCGGACCCGTTATGGGGCTATAGCTCAGCTGGGAGAGCGCTTGCATGGCATGCAAGAGGTCAGCGGTTCGATCCCGCTTAGCTCCACCAATCCGCCTTTTTTCCTATATAAATATCTGAAATCACTGCAATATTAGTGGATAGAGATTTATCCTGAGTACCCACTCGCGTACCCAGAATGCTCCCCCACCCGCCTGCTATTTCGCCTTCACCCTTCGCCGCTTGATCCGATCCTCCACGAACAAGGACAGCGGGACCACGGTCATGCCGAGGACTGAGGCGGCGGCTGCCAGCCAAACCACGGCCCAAAAGATTGCCTGTATTGCGTCGATCATGTGTGAAACTCCGGGTTTCCCGAGTGGGATTGGTATAGGTGGAAAAATGTGGGGAGGGGCACGAACGTAATATGCCGCTACGTCGCCTCGTCCTTGATCCTCTTCGCCAATCTCGCCAGCGTAGACGTGGAGACCTTATCAAACCCCGGCTTATCCTTCCGCTTCACCTTCGTGCTGTCGATAATCGTCTTGTATGACATGCCAGCCTTGAGCATCCTCATGAGGGCCGCATTGCGCTCCTCGTCCTCAGGCCTCCCCTTGTAGGCCCCCTTCCCCTTCGCTTTCTCAATCCCTTGCGCCTGTCGCCTCCTGCGGTCCTCGTAGTCCTTGCGAGCGATAGCCGCCAGCATGTCGAGCATCATGCCGTTGATGGCATCAAGCATCCGGGAGGAGAACTCATCGCCGCCCTGTTGGATCAATTGATGCGAGGTTGGAAGGTCCAGCGCCACGACGCGGACACGCTTGGCGGCAATCTCCGCCTTGAGCTTCTCCCAGTCGGCGGCATTGAGGCGGCTGAGACGGTCCACCTGCTCCACCAGAAGCACATCCCCCGGCTGGCAATCGGATAGGAGGCGGAAGAGTTCCGGGCGCTGGAGGGATGCGCCGCTCTCGTTCTCGACATAGGAAGCAGCAATCGGAAGGCCGCGCTCATCAACGAAGCGCTGGAGGTCTACCTTGGCACGGGTAGCATCTTGCTCTTTAGTGGAGGCGCGAAGGTAGGCGCGGATAAACATGGCGTGAAGCTCCATAATTCGCTTTGGGTAGCTTCGATATTACTGCTTCGCTTTACATTGTCAATACCATTTATCGAAGTGCGATTTGCCGGGACTTTCATCACTTCGCCTGAGATATACCTAAATGAAAGCGCTATGCGAGACCGGGGAACCTCTCGGAAAACGCGGCACGAACCGCATTCCAGCCGTCAACTTCGTGCGGATGCTTCCACTTCACCGTATTCAGGACGTGGTATCCAGCCGCAGCAAGACCCTCTGCTAGTGCTTTCTCCAGCGCCCCAACGGCATTCCGTATCGGCGTATGCTTTGCCATGAGGTCATCTCTGGTGAGGCCATCTTGTTTTTCGACCTCACCGTAAAGGGGTCCAAAGGCCACAAGGTCGAAAGAGACGCATTCTTCCGGCTCGATCTGCTGCTCGCGCAAGTGCCGCCGTAGCGCATTCTGGTTTGAGGCAAACCCGAGATGCTGCCCCATGCGGGTGTATGGAGCGGTTGCGTGGGGGCTGGAGTTGTCGCCGGTTCGTCCAACATAATGCATTTGCCCCTTGGGGGTCTCGACAACCCAAACGTAAAGCCAGAAGCCGCGCCGCAGCATTGGACCCGGCAACGTAAGCGAATGTAATTGAGCAGACATGTCATCCTCGCAATCTGGAATAGCGCCTATCAGTCCGGTTCTACTCACCTACCAGCCTGTCCTCTGTTGTGCTAGGAGGCATTCAAAGTGGCCGCACTCTTTCTGGCACCCCTACCGCCCGGAGACCCCAAGGCCCTCCAGTGTCCCCCACCGCAACAGCAAGCACCCCTGCTCCAGAGGTATGCCGCCAAGGTGTGCCGGGGGGTCGGGTATAGGGGCCACTATATGCGCCCCACCCCGGTACGGGGGGATTTAGGCTTGGGCTATATACATGTAAGCCGAAACAGATTTTTCGGAAAAAGGTCGCGGGGTTCCCTCGGGGAAACCTTCAGTCCCGCCCTCTCCGCCCTCACCTTCATGTCCTCGTAAATCTTCATGAGAGCTTCGTAGCCGCGCAGGGCAAGCTCCTCGCCGGACATCTCACCGGTCGCGACCTTCTCCTGATCCTTGATGTACCCGCCGTTCTTGCGGATCGAGGGGAGGACTTCGCGGGTCACCCAGTTCTGGAAGGCTTTCGCCTCGGGCTTATCAGAGCGCATGATGAGCTTGTAGAGGCCGCTCTCGGAGATGAGGGTGTAGGTTGGAGCCACTCTCCCGCCTACCGCAAACAGATCGCGGTAGTCTCGATTCGTCACCACTCGTTTCTCATCAGAATGCAGTGCCCCGAGGTATCTGTGGGTTCCCTTCAAGACGCTCATATCCAAGCACCGACAGACGTCAGTCGTGACGAACCAGGGGTCGCTATCGATCTCAACCACCCTGATCTGCTGCTTATTGAACCGGAAAAGAGAAACAGGTTTGTTGTCGTTCATGTGCAATCTCACAGGTTCGCGGCTTGAAATGCCGGAGAAGAGACCCATGCCTGACATGTGTCTCTTCCGAACCACGCCTCGCTTACAGGCGACCGCACTCAGTCTTCTCGACTCCGATCACCCCGGCCATCCGTTCACATTACGTTAAGGTTCGAGACGCTCTAATCCCACCGCCTGATTGTGGGCTTATGGGGTTGTTTAATATGAAGAATATGAAATATGCCGTTCTTGCGATTGCGTTCACTCTTGCAACTGGAGCAGCGCACGCTGAAGACCTCGTCTTCACGCTGAAGAACGGCACAGGCTCCGTCCTGAATAACTTCCACACCTCGCCTGTTGGCGTCGAAAGCTGGGAGGAAGATGTTTTTGGTAATCAGGTTCTCAATCCGGGTGAGTCGATGGAAATTACCATCAAGGATGGGCGTGATGTCTGTAAATACGATATGAAGTTCGAGTTCCAAGGCGATGAACTCGACACGACAACCGACACCCAGAACCTCTGCGAACTCGGCGAATACACCATCAATGAATAAGGTGCCAGGGACGCCTGTCGGGCGTATCTGATACAGAACATCGTCAGCCACTGTTCGCCCCCGTGGAGCAATCTGCGGGGGCTTTGCTTTTGCAAGACGATTTCCTGACGACGCATCGACGGTGGAGAGGCGTTTTGGGGTGCGGAATGGCAACGGAAGCCGGGCAGTTTGACTAGCCCCCTTTCGTCAGCCGGAGCCGACTGAACGGGTTGCATTTTGCTACCCCTATTTACATTAGCGTTTTCTTTATTTACTCTCCCACTTGTCTCGCTCTGTATACGTCCCCGTGCAGAATGATGGCAGCATCTTGTCCCTCCTCAAGAAGAACTCAAGGCCCCCGGAAGAGCCAAGCCGGGGGTCTTTTTTGTCATTTGCCAAGATGGCGGGTGGCAACGGGTTCACCGCATCGGCCATTTTCGCAGGTGTTGCGTCCGTCCGTATAGGCCTACTGATTCAACTCACCCATGTTCTCGGCAATCCGACCGCTGCGGCGTTTGGGTGTTTTCTCATCCCCAGCACCCCTTCAAGGTTCCTATCGAGGATATAGGGATCATCGGTATTGACTCCGCATCCATACGCGGCTTGCATAGGCCTGAAGCTTGGAATGCAAAAAATGGGGAGCAGCCATGCACAAAACGAAAGCAGAAAAAGCCGCCGGGATTGCCGCCGCGATTGCGTCCAGTGTTCTCGCATTTCTCTTGATGTTGCCTCTGTTGATTAAGTTCATCTGAGGTGCCCCCCCCCCGACCGGCGCTCGCCACGCGAACTTTTTCATTTCCTCCGCAACCGAAGAGACCTCCGGGTTCTCTCGCGGACACCGCCCGGATATCCATGGCAGAGCCGTTTCGCCATTATCTTCGATAACGAAGCCTTTGATATTCCTGAGAATATCTCCAAATTTAGTGCTTTTATTCGGCGCTTTGATGTGAGCAATAGGAGGTCCCGCCGCGACACTCGCGGTTCACTCAGAGGAGATTTCGGGACCATGGCAAAGACAAGACCCGCACCGCGCACCTTCGGCGTTGTCTACTACACGGAATGCGGAGCAGCGCTTCGCACCGGAACGATTATGGCAACCGGCTACTGGGAGGCTTGCGAGGCAGCATGGGACGAGGTGCATAAGAGCCGCGACAAGAGAAGCATTGCCGACTTCCAGATTGTCGAAGACCAAGCGGCAATCGCTGTCGGTCCTCAGCATATCCGGGCGGCGGCTGTCATGATGATCATGGCAAACCGCGAAGTCAGCCGGAACGCGGCGGCGTGACGATGGCGAGGAGAGACAGAACAAGACGCGCCGGGGATCGCCTCGGGTTCTTCACGGTCGCCTATTACGGCACCGGGAACCGCTTCATCCTCGCGGAGACCCTCAAGGCATACAGCATCGAGAACGCCAACGAACGGGCGGAACGCGCGATGCCTCCCGGCGCGGTGACGTATGAAGTCACCGACAACGCGGCCAGAGGGCGCTGACGGGGAACTACGGGACCTTGCGGTGTTAGCAACCTAAAACCACCGCTTGTCTCCGCTCTTCAATTATGCATTGTGCCGAAAGGAGAATATCTAGGGGGCAGAAGTTGAAGAAGATTGCTGTAGTCGTCCTGCTCGGCGGTATCGCCATATCGGGTTGCACAAGCTCGACCGCCGTCAGGACGTCGCAGAACACCGCTATTATCAAGACCAGCGCGGAACCCATGTGTGGAAGCATCGGGGCCGCTCGGGTGGCCGAGAAGCAAGCCGCTATCGAGACCATCAAAGCTGGTTATGATCGCTACATCATAACAGGCGCTGGTGCATCGGATAGCGTCAGCGTCACGCAGCTTCCCGGCCACTACAACACCTACGGCACTGCGAACGTGTACGGCGGCTACGGAACTTACAACGCAACGACGGTTTACCAGCCGGGACCGACAATCGTTACCGGCTCCTACGATCAGTCTTACGCCATCCGCATGTTCCGCGAAGGAGAACCCGGCGCGTCTCAGGCGATTTCCGCGAAGGAGACCTTGGGGCCGAAATGGGAAATGTTCGTGAAGAAGGGCATTAGCCTCTGCACCGCCACGTAACGGCGCTTCGCCAGTCCGAGTTTGCTTTGAATTCGGGCAAACTAATACTCGTAGTTGGCAGTGACAAAAAGGGGTAGGCCCGAAGGCCCACCCTCCTGAGAGATCACTTGAAGCGCCCTGCCGGTGTCGTGGCGGATTTACCGGACGGGAAGTCGCCCAACGTGCCGTAGCCAGAAGCACCGGACGAGGCGATGTTGAAGAACGAAGTCATGGGGCTGATGGCTTGGCGGTTGATATCGTTCTGAGCGTTGATCTGGGAATGCTTCCCGGCCATTGCATAGTTTGCATTGGCGGCTGACTTCCGGTCCTTCGCGTTCTCTATGGACAAGGCAGTCTGGCGGCGTTGCTCGGCAACCTGTTGTCCCGCCGTGGCCCCGCCCATTCCCTCGCCCATGGCGCGGACGGCCGATGCGGCGCGGTCGCCCTCAAGCTGAGCCTGATAGCCTTCCTTGTTTGCGCCATCGACCTGGATCAACCGCTCCTGCTCTTGGGTAGCGTGCTCCAGCTTCGCTTGCCGAATGGATTGGTCCATGTTGGCATCGGCGGCTTGGGCCTCACCAATGGCGGAGGCGGCACCGGAGGCAAGCCCAAGGATCATACCGGGGTCGCACACGCTGCGCTCCTTTCGATCACGAACGGGCGGAAGAGTTCCCCCTGAAATCCTATGGGTTTCCTTGGGAATACCGTCGCACCGATTGACCGGAGCCAGCGAAGATAGAGGCGGTTGCTGGCATGGGTGAAGTTGACGAGGTATCGCAGCTTGGAATGCTCCTCGAACCATCGGCGGATGACATTGCGGGTCTCTCGCACCAGCGGAGCGCGGAACCGGGAGACCGTAGAGGTTCCCACGGCCCATACTCCTGCCGTGGTCTCGTCCAGCGGCGCGAAGCCGAAGACAAGTATAGGTCGCCCGTCGTGCTCCACGATGCGGACCTCTGAGGACTCGGCAACAGCCATGGTGAGGCGGTCGCGGTAGTTCGAGTGGCCGGAAGCCGCCCGGAGTTCCCTCGCGTCGGCGGCGCGGAGATTGGCGGCGATGTAGTCGAGGTCGTCCGGCTGGAGTTCGCGGATGAGGTAAGCGGAGGCCAGAGTCATGCGGCGACTCCCAGTGTTGCGGTGGAAGCCGTGGAGAGGCGTTTGGGTTCGGAGCTACCCTTGCCTACCTCGCCCCCGTCTTGCGCGTCCTTGACGCCTACGGAGTCAGGAAATGCACGGTATCGGACGGGGTGGAGGGAGCGCGTATCGCTTTCGACCATATCGGTCCCGGCCCATGCCGCCAGAGTGCGGTCGCGACGGAAGACTGGGATGAAGCCTTCCCGGTCCAACGCCTTGCGGATGACATGGACGCGCTCCTGCGGGTCATGACCCTGTTTGAGCAGAAGTCGGCAGAGAACCGGTATCGGGCTTTTCGCTGTGTCCTTGCGGGTGCACTTGGCGCGATCAACGCTGGTGCCGCCTTCAACGTGGCGAGCGCCGAAGGAGCCGAAGAGTTCAATGGTGATGGTGGTGGCGGTGTTCAAATCTGGATACCTTTGCCAGTGGACGGGCGGTTGCCCGGAGAAAGTGCGCATCTTGAGGACGCGCTGAGACGCCCGGTGGTGAAGCCGGGGCGGATGGGGTGATGAGGTGGCGGTGGATGGAGCGGCTGGAAATGTCAGCCGTGGAGAGCCGCGAGGGACTCTCGGGTGTCATCGGTCACGGAAGACGACGAACGCGCTAAATCGCTCCTACCGCAACAGAAAGGGCGTGGGTCTGGCGGCGATGGAGGATGCGGGATTAGGAAGAACACCAAGGATGCCGCCGAGATCAAGCAAAGCACACCGCCGGGAGGCGTAAGCGATCTACAAGGCAGCATCCTTGGACCGCACGTCGCGGGAGGGCGAAGACATGCGGGATAAAAAGACAAGGGGATGGAGACGATGAAGGAGGAGATGGAAGGTTTACCCGAGGAGACCGGGAGAAGCTGAAGGTTATCTTAGGTGGAATACTTCTTCTTAAACCTAGAAAGAAACCTTATATAACTATAGGTAACTTAAAGACGCGCACACGCGAATAATGTTAGGCAAATGTGAATTCAAGGGCGGGTTAGATTTTTTCTTCGCCAGCGGATTTTGTCTTCGGCAAAGCAACGTTCTTGTCTTTCCTGCAATCCAAGCCGCGTCGGTTGCTCGAAAGATTTTGTTCGTATGTACAGTATGGGCGGATAATTGCCTGCGATCCCAGAGTCACGCTCTTCTCAGTATGTGGCGTTAATTATCCCGGCTTTCCACACGCACACTGAGCGTCATCGCTGGCCCCGGAGGGCAACCTACCGGCCACCCGCCGAAACGCGCTGAAACGCCTTTACCGCAACAGAAAGAACGCGGGTCTGGTGGAGACGGAAGGAGGCCCGTGGGTGAACCGGCAGAGGCGATAAGGCGGCTCGGGGTTCTCTATAGTGGGAGGTAATTGTCGGCTGCGGCCAACGGGGACCGCACGTCGCGGGAGGGCGACGACATGCGGGATAGGTAGACAAGTGGGCGGAGACGGTGAAGAAGGAGATGGAAGGAGGTCCCGCGAAGGAATGGGCAGAGCCTCCGGGCAGCGAATTGCTCGCTAGACCCAAGAGCACGCGGCGTTGCTCAGCTTGTCCGCGTTGGCGTACCACGCCACGGCATCAAACAAAATCTTGTTCGCATCGACCATCGTCTTCCCGACCTGCAAAAGCTGAGCGGGGCTGGGAGATGACTCTCGGGTGAGGATTTCGTCGCAAGCATCCAGCCAGCGAACGGCCATCCCCAACAGAATGACATGATCCTCTGCGAGCGGCCCTCGCGACCGCATCGTCTTGTCGCCTTTCAGGCCTTCAAAGACGTGGCGCGTGGCTTGCTTGGCGGCCGGAAGGGCGGTGCAGAAGAAGGTTTCGTAGTTCATGGGTAGCTCCTTTCGAGGGCTTGGGGTGTCCTCATAGTGCATCCATAATAACTATCAGATTTCATTCATATATTCTTCTTCTAACTTCCGTATAAGACCTTCCCGACGTTTTGTCTCGATGTAGTCATCGCCAAACAGCCAGATCGGATCGACGGGATCGGTGATTTCTGTGAGCCGTCTTTCGATCCACCTCGGGGCGATATCGGGGAGAATGCCAGCCGGGTCAGACCGAAGGCGTTCCGCAAGCGCGGGGAAACGTGGATCGCAAGAGCACGTAAAGGCTATCCGCTCCAGACGGCCGAACTGTCGGGTGCGAAGCTCAGGAAGCGCCACCAGCCCCAACGCTAGGTGTTCAAAGGCGCGGTCGCTCTCGGCCACGGCTCGCTCCGCCGCCGCGTAGTTTAGACTGCGATCCGATAGGCGCTGCACCTGATGCTGAACGTATGCGAGATTTGCAGTATTCAGCCTTCGAAGGGTCGCCCCGCTCTCCTTACCCTGCCGAACGGCGGCATTGTGGGCGGCGGAATTGCGATGCTCTTTCAATCGCGAGCGGAAATAGCGTAGCCGCTCGACGTCAAATTTCTCGGCTTCCAGCGGGTCCACCACACGGTTCCACCAGTCGAAAATCAGCCGGTGCCGGAAGGGCTGGTCGGTTGTCGCGTCTGCAATGATGGCATCGGCCACGTAGGCATAGGTGTGACGCCGTATCCGTTGCCGTCGCTTTTTCAGGATTGCGGCTTTGATTTCGGAGAGAGACATCCGTTCATTCATGAGGATTGCTTCCCACTCGGGAGCTTGACCGCCTCAACACATCGCCTTGCTTGCTCCAGCGCTGGTCCCGCCGAGTAAACCCCAAGGGTCATCCCGTTCCGCTTGTGGCCCACGACTGCCGCGATGATGCCCTCCGGCTGGTCTGCCCGTTCGGCAGCGGTGATGAACCAGCGACGGAAGGAATGGAAGTTGACGCGGGACCGCCTGTTGCCCTCTCGCGTGTCTTCGACCTTTAAGCTGCGGCGGTAGTCGGTGAAATTGTTCGACGCCTTGAACGAATGTTCACGCAAGGACTTGCTGGACTTCGCCGGGGGCCACTCGGGGAATATGCTGTCGTCCTCCCCAAGGTTGGCCGTGCGGCGCTCTACGATTTCCTTGAGGGCCGAGTGGATCGGGACAAGCCGGGACGATGTTTCCTTCTTCTGCGGCTTGAAGATGAAGTTTCCATCCTTGCAGTCCTTCGCCCTGAGGCAAACGATAGCGTCCAGCCGCGCCCCTGTCAGGGCAGCGATACGCATGAGGTCGTGCATTTCCGGCGAGGCGGGACCATTGAGCAAGGCCACCAACTCGGCAGTCGTGAAGGGGCGCTCCTTCTGAGCGTCAGTCTCAATCGGAATGGTATAGGTGCGCCCCTGCCAAACGTTCGCGGACACCTCGTCGCGGCTCTCCATCCACTTCCAATAGGAACCAAGACGGCGAATGTACTTGTTCAGGGTGCGGGGCTGCTCGGTGCCAATCAAGGCAGGGAAGGCATCTGCAAACCGAATGGCATCACGCCGCCCGAAGCTCTCAAGAAACGGCGGCACGTTCTCCGCCTTGCACCAGTCTAGCAGGTACTTCATCGCCCTGTTGTCATCCGCCAGCGTTCGAGCCTTCACACGCAAGCTCGCCTGATAGCGTTGCCGGTGTGCATCTATCGGCGTCCGCTGGCCCGTTGCGATCCCGGCGAAGAGCTTGCCCTCGCTTTCACGCGCCGCCTCATAGATGGCGTCACCTTGCCGGTCGGTGCCGATGGCCTTGCCAACAATCTCTTCGACACGATGTAAGATGTAGGCATCCAAGCCTTCTTCTTCATCTTCGGTCGTCGTGGACCGGCGAAGCGCTGCCAGCTTAGCGGCCTCTTTGCGGAGGTCGTCCGGGTTCCCTTGGGGATTTCTCGCGGACTCTATCCGGCCCTGCAACTCCGCCACCACAGCCCACTTCTGCCGATTGGCCTCTGATAAACTGTCGGTTTCCAGAGTGTACTTGAGCTTAGAGGCCCCCAAAGTTGCCCTTAGGTCTCTGGGGACCGCCACGACAACGCGCCATTTCGCGCCGTGTTGCTCAAGGTATCGCTTGTCACTTTTTGCTGGTCTTGCCACTTCAAATCGTCCGGTGCGTACCCAATTACGTACCCAAGGTGATCCTTGGAACTCATTGGTTACATTTAACTATTTGAAACGAAAAGCGCAATACCCCTCGGTTTTCGTACCCCGCTTAGCTCCACCAAATTTCTCCCTGAACCAGATACCCGATCCACAGCAAGCCATTACGGCTGTTCGCGCATCCCCGGCGTCGCCTCGCGCTGCTCCGCATCTTCCAGGTCGGTCTTCACGAGGAAGGTGTCGTTGTGCTGGCGGGCGGCTTCGCGGAGGGCTGCGAGGTTTGGCTGGTCGTCGCCCTCGATCTCGCCATCGCCGTGGTCGATTTCCCGTTCGGCCTGAAGCCAGTGGTCGTCCGGCCGGCCTTCCGGCGAGCCTTCCTGCTGCCAGAGCTGGTAGGCGCGTTTGCGGATGCGGTCTTCGCGGTCCTGTGCCATGGACGTGCTCCCTTCCATACAAACAGGATAAACGGGCGGGAGGCCGGGAAAGTTCCCCGCTTGCGCGGTTCAGGAACCGTGAATAAGCATGGTCTTTCAGGCGCTCCAGGCGGGAGCGCACGCTTTGCGGGGGATACCATGAGCTTTACGGAAACGACGACCACGTCCTGGTTCGCCAGGCTGAAGGGAGCGCTGATCAGGATTCTGGTCGGATTCCTCCTGGTGATCGCCTGCGTCTGGCTTCTCTTCTGGAACGAGGGTCGTTCGGTGAAGACCTACAGGGCGCTCGTCGAGGGCGCCGGCCTTGTCGTTTCGGTCGACAATGGCAGCGTCGATCCGGCGAACGAGGGCAGGCTCGTGCATATTTCAGGGCCAGTGAAACCCGTTGGCGTGCCTGAGGACGACATGCTCGGCGTTTCCGCGGACGGGGCCGTGGGACTGCGGCGCATCGTCGAGATGTTCCAGTGGGTGGAAAGCTCCTCGTCCGAGACACGCAAGCAGCTCGGCGGCAGCGAAGAGACCGTCACCACCTATTCCTATCGCAAGGAATGGAACCAGCGGGAGATCAGCTCGAGCAGCTTCCGCCAGCCCGGGCACGACAATCCGCAGATGCCCATCGACGGCGCGAGCTTCGCCGTTCCCACGGCAACGATCGGCGCCTTCAGCCTGGACGGTCGCACGCTTGCGGGCCTCGGCGACGATCGTCCCGTGCCGCTGACAGCCATCGAGGCGGGCCGCATCGGCGAGGCGGTGACGATTGGCAGGCCGGTCTCGGCCATTGCAGGTCAGGCGGTGTTCTCCTCCGACCCGCAGAACCCGCAGGTCGGTGATATCCGCATCCGCTTCGAGCGGTCAGACATTGCCGAGGCGAGCTTCGTCGGCGCGCAGCGCGGCAACAGCCTCATCCCCTACAAGACCACGAACGGACGCAACCTCTTCCTCAGCCGGGCCGGCATCGCCGACGCTGCCGTCATGTTCGACGCGGCGCAGAGCGAGAACACCACCATCACCTGGCTGGTGCGGGCGGGCGGCCTCATCGGCCTCTTCGTCGGCTTTTCGTTCATCCTCTCCATTCTCGGCGTGATCGCCGATGTGGTGCCCTTCGTCGGCTCCATCGTGCGCTTCGGCACCACGGCCATCGCGCTCATCTTCACGCTGCTGCTCGGCCCCGCCGTCATTGCCATCGCCTGGATCGCCTATCGACCGTTCATCGCCATCGCGATCCTGGCCGCCGGCATTGCGCTGGCGGCGGGCATCCTCTATCTGCGGCGCGGCAAGGGGGCGGCCACGACCGCCGCGACCGCATAGCGACAAGAGCAGGATGGGCAAGGCGTGACGTTCTATATTTCCAAGATCTTCTGGCTTCTGGCCCAGCCGCTTTCGCTTGCCCTGTTCCTCATTCTCGCCGGCCTCGGTGCGGGGTTCCTCAAGTGGAACCGTACCCGCACCTGGGCGAGCGCGGCGGCGGCGCTCCTGCTGTTCGCAACGCTCTTCACCTCGAGCGGCGCCGTCCTGCTGCAGAAGCTGGAGGACCGCATTCCCCGCGCCGCGCTGCCCGCCGGCGGGCCGATCTGCATCATCACGCTCGGCGGCGGCTTCGAATCCGAGGTCGTCACGGCGCGTGGCGGCTTCGAGATGACCCAGGCCGGCGACCGCTTCGTCGAGACGCTGCGGCTCGCGCTGGAATTCCCGCAGGCGCGCATCCTGATCTCCGGCGGCGATGGATCGCTGAGCGGGGCCTATGAAGGGGACGCCATCGTCGGGCCGCGCTTCCTCGAGGCGTTCGGCGTGCCTGCGACGCGGGTGATCCGGGAGACGGAATCGCGCGATACGTTCGAGAATGCGGGCAACACGCAGGATCTCCTGAAACGGAACGGCCTCGAAAACTGCCTGCTGGTAACCTCCGCCTTCCACATGCCGCGCTCGGTCGGCCTCTTCCGCAAGCTGGGGCTTACGGTCCTGCCCTGGCCGACGGACTACCGCACGACCGGAACGGCGCGCCTCGGGCTGGATCTCACCCAGCCTTCCATCAACGCGCAACTGATGACGACGGCGATGCGCGAATGGACAGGCCTTGCCTTCTACCGCCTGGCGGGCCGGACGGACGCCTTCCTGCCGCAATAGGCCTATTTCTTGGAGATCGTCTCGAAGCGGGCGTTCCGCACACGGATGGTCATGGTGCAATATTCGTCGTCGTCGCGGCCGCAGCTCGCCGCGTCGGCCTTCAGTTCCAGCACCATGTTGCCAAAGCGCTTCTTCATGTCATAGCCGTAGAGATCCGCATTGGCGGCGAGGAAATAGCCGCCCTCGGCCACCTGGATGTAGAATTCATGCGGGCAGCCGACATTGCCGCACAGGCCGCCGGGCACGCCGTCGCAATTGACCGCGCCGAGATTGAAGATCGCATCGGGCAGGCGGTCGTTGTTGAAATCGACGGTATCGGCGAAATCATCGCCATAGACCGCCGTCTTGCAACGCTCGGCGACCTCGGCCTGAACGGCGGCCAGCGCATCCGGCACGATCTCGGCGGCCCGGGCCGGCGCGGCGGCCAGAACGAGCACGGCGGAGAGAAACGCGAGAAAACGCATGCGGATGGCCATATCTCAAACCTTTCCATGGCGGGCGATTCGGTCATTATGCGGCCGGAGCGCCGTGCGGCATGATTCTGCCGGCGCGCGCATTCTAATGCAGCAAAGCTGTCGCGAGGCTTAGGTCGCGAGGGGGAAGCCGTGCCGATCCTGGAATTTCTGGACTATACGGGGGTCGCCGTCTTCGCCGCGACGGGCGCGCTCTCGGCCTCGCGCAAGCAGCTCGACATCATCGGCTTCCTGTTCCTCGCTGCCGCCACCGGCATCGGCGGTGGCACGTTCCGCGACGTGATCCTCGGCGCGACGCCCGTCTTTTGGGTGGTGAACCCGACCTATCTCATCGTCTGCGTGGCGGTCGCGCTCGTCGTCTTCGTGCTCGCACACCGCATCGAGTCGCGCTACCGCCTTTTGCTCTGGCTCGACGCCATGGGCGTTTCGGCCTATTGCGTCATGGGCGCGGCCAAGGGCTTTGCAGCGACGGGATCGCCGACCGTGGCCATCACCACCGGCGTGCTGACGGCAAGCTTCGGCGGCATCATCCGCGATCTTCTCGCCAACGAGCCGTCCGTGCTGCTGAGGCCCGAAATCTACGTCACGGCAGCGCTGATCGGCGCGGCGGCCTTCACGGCGGCAACGGTGGCCGGCGCGCCGCTGTGGCTCGCTTCGGCGCTCGGCATGGGCGCGGCCTTCCTGGTGCGCGGCGGGGCACTGCGCTTCGGCTGGCGCTTCCCGGTCTACCGGCCGCGGCCGGGCCGGCATCCCGACGATGTGATGTGACGGACGATTTCAGGCCTTGCGGGGGCGCAGGCGGATGACCACGTCCACATGCGAGATCTCCATGCCTTCCGGCGGCTCCGGCAGGTTGCCGATCTCGAGATTGCTGACGGGAATGTCGAGAACGTGGTTCTCGCCTTCCACGAAGAAGTGGTGGTGGTCGGAAATGTTGGTGTCGAAATAGGTCTTCGAGCCTTCGACGGCCAGAACGCGGATCAGGCCTGCCTCGGTGAACTGGTGCAACGTGTTGTAGACGGTCGCCAGTGACACCGGCACGCCGGCCGTGACGGCCTCCTCGTGCAATTCCTCCACCGTCAGGTGACGGTCGCCCTTGGCAAACAGCAGATCGCCCAGGGCCACGCGCTGGCGCGTGGGGCGCAGGCCGCTATGGCGCAGGCGCTCTTCGATGGGCGTCTCGTGTGCATGCGTCATGGGCACGGATCCGTTCGTCAGGCCTTGAACAACAATCTTGAGCTTTCGATATAACTTTAGCGCCGCCGGGATTCAATAGGATTGCGGCGGCCGAAAGCCACGCAACATGCGGAAAAACCGGGGCCTTTGCCCCTGTCACGGCAATTTGCGCTGGCTGTGAAGCCGAGCATCATGTATGCGGACAGCAGAAATAACGTCTTGCCCGGGCCGGGCGCGGCGGGAAAAGAACGGAGATGCGGGTGCTTCCATTCGCCCCGCGCCTCCAAGAGATCGGACGCCGGAAAGGCGTTGCATAGACCGGGGATGAGACATTCGATGACGACCAGGCAATCCAGCTACAACTACGAGGAAATCCTGTCCTGCGGCCGCGGCGAGCTTTTCGGCCCCGGCAACGCGCAGCTTCCCCTGCCGCCCATGCTGATGGTCCACCGCATCACCGACATTTCCGAAACGGGCGGCGCCTTCGACAAGGGCTATATCCGCGCCGCATACGACGTGAAGCCGGATGACTGGTACTTCCCCTGTCATTTCCAGGGCAACCCGATCATGCCGGGCTGCCTCGGCCTCGACGGCATGTGGCAGCTCACGGGCTTCTTCCTCGGCTGGCTCGGCGAGCCGGGCCGCGGCATGGCGCTCTCCACCGGCGAAGTGAAGTTCAAGGGCATGGTCCGCCCGGACACCAAGCTTCTGGAATACGGCATCGACTTCAAGCGCGTCATGCGCGGCCGCCTCGTGCTCGGCACGGCGGACGGCTGGCTGAAGGCCGATGGCGAGACCATCTATCAGGCGACCGACCTGCGCGTCGGCCTGTCGAAGGACAAGGAAGCCTAAGGCGGACAGCCTTTTGGGGGCGGTGCGCCGCCCCCGCCACGAGACGTTCAAGAAAAGGTCAGGAATATGAGACGGGTAGTTGTCACGGGTCTGGGGATCG